>JAHFER010000015.1 GCA_023248365.1 Nitrospirota bacterium | reverse complement strand
AAGACATACATGAACTTTGTTAATAGAAAGCTACCGGAACTTACTAAACAAATTTAAGGAACGCCGGCAGTGATATAGACCCTTTTCAACCTAGCCCGGTTATGAGAGAATTGGTAAATTGCCTGAAGACTCTGATTCCTGAAAATCAGGACTCTAAACCAACGTTAATTCTGTACGGTGATATCCCTGACCGGGCGCTGACAGAAGATAATGAGGCTGCAATGGTATTTGAACGATTCATTGAACTTATTATGCCGGAGAACGGAAGGCGGCTTTTTGATAAGATTATTTTTATCCCTGGTAATCACGACCATCACCTATGGGAAACTGCATTACCATTGAGGAGATTAATGTGAGGAAAAGTAGTTTTAGCAAAACAAATATCAAAATGAAAAATGTCCTGCTTTTTATAGCGCTGCTTTTCTGTTTGTGCACGCAGTTAAGCTATGCTGAGGATTTGAATGTTAAGATTGATTCAATCAATCCTGCAGTTGGTTTTCCATGTGATACAGTGACGATTTTGGGAAGTGGTTTTGGAATAAGCCCAGATACTTCATTTGTTAAATTTAAGTCTGCCGGTAAAGAATATAATGCAGAGATAAAAGGATGGACTGATAAAAAGATTATCGCAATTGTTCCATCTGTAGCTGAAAAAGAAAAAGAGGTTGTAAAAGTTACTGTTTTAAATAAGGATAAGTCTTCTGCTCCAATAGAATTCGAGGTTTATTCCAATAAACTAATTGAAGAAGCCATTCTTCTAAAAAAGGGTGGAGTTTCAGATTCAACAATTGTAGACCATCTCTATTATCTGGGGTTGTCGGAAAATGATGAAGTTCATGCAACTAAATGTGTATTTGGAAATACCAGGCTCACAGGCTACGAAATATCAAGGCTGAAGAGTGCAGGTTTTCAGGATGATTTCATTGCAAAGACTGAGGGGCATCCTCAAAATGTTACTCTGGGTGTTGCAGCAATATGGTTAAACAGGACAGCAGTATTGGTTGGTGCTCCGATGTTAAGAGTATTCCTTGTGCCAAGGAGTTATTTCAAGAAGCGCAGAGATTATTGGGGAACATGCTGGTGGGGAATGTGCTGGAAGTATCCTTCCTTACCCGTTGGATTAATTGATCACGAAAGATGGGACCTGAATTTTGGCCTCACAACCGTGACATCCACAACTTCAGATGGCACAGGCGAAAAGAGAAGCTACGTACTGGTTGGCCTCTCTCATGAACTCAACTTGTCTGCCCTTTTGAATATTGGCTGGGCCTTAGTCCCCGGAGACATAAAGGGTACTGATAAGCAATTCTATTTCGGGATTACAGTTGATTATAATTTATTGAAGTCCCTGGGAGTTGTGAGCAAATAGGAGAAAAGAAAGAGCGAAAGATTTGTATTTCTTTAGAACTATTAACTTAAAGGAGGCATACGCATGATTATTTCAATCATAAATCACACTAACGGCCAGGTAAAAGATGAAGAATTGCAGACGGCTGTCAGGGCGATTAACAGGCAGATAGCAGAGGACTTTGAACCGTACTGGAGCCTTGGGGCAGCGCTCAGACTGGAGGGAAAGAGCGGGAAGAAGCCGCAGAAACAGGGCATTACAGACATGAGAGGAGACGCAGTCATCTATCTCTGGGATAAGGTTGATGTGGATGGCGCACTCGGTTATCATGATACAAATAACAGGGGGATTTCCTATGGTTTTGTATTCACCGAGCTTTCAAAACAATTAAATGAAAGCTGGACAGTAACACTTTCTCACGAAGCGCTTGAACTCATAGGTGATCCTGAGGTAAACTTACTCGTGCAGGGTCCTAATCCCACTGACCCCAACAAGTATGTATTCCACTGGTATGAGATGTGTGATGCGGTCCAATCCGAGACCTATAAGATTGACGGTATAGAGGTCTCAAACTTTCTTTTACCCCTTTACTTTACCGGCGGCGAAGAAGCCGGAGGAAGAAACGATTTCCTTGGCAGGATTTACAATGGAAAAACTCTGGCCTCTTTTGGGATAAACCCCGGAGGCTATATAGGCTTTTTCAATCCTGAGACCGGAGGATATGAGACCTACGCCACGAAAGGGGATAAGAAGGCAGCGAAACGTCTGCAATTGAAGATAAAGGCAGGTAAGGCCCGGCGGGCTATACGGTATCAGCGGTATAAAATGGAGATTAAAACCTGATGACAGGAGGTCTGAATTATGAAATACATTATTTTTGCACTGATTTTTTTATCTTTCACATGTAGTATCCTATATGCAGGGGATTTGAGCGGCAGGATAATCAAAGATGATGGCAGTCCGCTTGCCGGGGCTGATGTGTCTATTGATAATGCAAATGTAAAAACGAATGAATTTGGAGGGTATAGGGTTACACTGCAGGATGGGGAGCGTGAGCTTAATATTAAGATTGGAAATGTTTCTTACACCTCTGAGAAGGTAAAGATATATTCTCCTGAAGTAAAACAGAACTGGAAGGTGGATTCAAAGAATAATAAGCTGATTAAGATACGCTGATACACTTAATTCCCCCTTTAGGAAAGGGGGATAGGGGGATTTGACCCAAACATAATATGGCAAACAATGGCGAACATAGAGACTGGGTAGAAACCATATTCAAGATTATGGGGGGGCTTGGTGTTTTTATAGCCAGCATTTTTATTCCGCTGGTACTGCACTGGAATTCTGAGAAGAACAGCAATAATCAGTTGTATGCACAGATTGTGAGTGAGAGGGAAAGGGCAGATGCTGATTTAAGGGCAAAGATGCTGGAAAATCTTATAAAAAGTTTTTTCGGTGATGCCTCACAGAAAAAGACTGTCAAAGAGAAGATTACTCTGCTAAGGCTCCTTGCGCTGAACTTTCATGAGTCGTTTAACCTGAAACCTCTGTTTGAGGAGCTGGATTCGGAACTTAAGGGTGATGACAGGATGGAACTGAGAAAGGTTGCCAGTGAAATCCGCGGGAAACAGGAGGCAATGCTTTCTCAGGTTGAGGACGGGATGTTTTTTGAGATGACCATTCTTGAGGGTGAGGAAAACGGGATAATGATTCCACCGAAGGGCGAAAAGGCCTATAGAGGCCATCGTCTTGGTATTGTTGCAACTGAGATGGACAAAGATGATGATTATGTAAAACTCAGGATAATGGATATGCCGGAGGGTAATACTACAACTGGTAATACCTCTGAAATTACCTTTAAGCTATCCGATTATGACATGCCGTTTATTGATAACACAAAACTCTTCAACCATACAAGATTTGCTATTACTTTATCAAAGGACATTGGAAAGGATGCAGATGGTAAAATGATTGCGGCTGTCAAAATAATCTTCTTCCCGGAGGCGTATATGAGCGGAAGGGATAGGCCCTACTTAGATGAGATGCTGGCACAGTTGAGACAAACAAAGTAAACAGTGAGCAGCAAGCAGTAAACAGTAAGCTGATTGAGTTAAAGGAGACATAACATGGCAGATGAAAAGGAATATTCAGGTAACTTTGAGGAGGGGCCTGCAGCTACTTCGCCTGTTTCATTATCCCAGGCACTGCTGGCGCCTCTTGATGCGATTTTTAAGGCACAGATACATGCGGCCCGTTCATTTCTTAATCTTGTCTTACAAATAGGTTATCCTCATAATCCTGTTGTTGACAGCAACGGAAATCGAAGTCCCGATGGCGGAAGTCCTTACAATCAGGATTTTTATTATGATGTTGAAGTCAATGGAGAAATTCAACGCCGCAAGGTATCTGTTCCTACCCTTGCATTAGTACCGGTTGCGCCGCTTGCCGTGGAATCTGCTGATTTTAAGCTTGCAATAAGGGTTAGCAATATTCAACGCCACAATCAGATACAGAAATCTGAAGGAGAGGCAGTCAAAGAGGAGGAAGACACAGGATATGGTCACAGTAAACGTCCCTGGTTTCTTGTGTCTGACCCTATAAGCATACGGGGGACCATTGGTCCGTCAGGTGAAGGGAAAGAAGAGACTGGAAAGGAGTCAACTATCCAGATTGAGGTAAAGGTTGGAAAGGTCCCGATGCCGGCCGGTCTGGATAAATTGCTTACCTTTCTGACGCAGTCAAGTTATACATCAAATAAATAGGGTTTTTCTAAAAAAAAGTTGAAAAGGCTATAAGTAAACACAGAGACACAGAGGCACGGGGAAAAATCAAAAATTACAATTTAAAAATAAAAATTATGAATTTTCTCCTGTATTTTTTAATTTCTCTGTGTCTCAGTGCCTCTGTGGTTAATTAAATACTATTTTCAACTAAAAGACGAATGAACCAATAAATAACAATACAAAGGAGGAACATAAAATGGCAAACACAGAGCTTCAACCGGCAGCAGAATTTCAGGCCTTACCACTTGAGTTCATTGTTGCAGCCCCGCTGACTGCGGCGATCAAGGCACAGGCTGTTGCGGCACAGGCTACTATCGAATTTGTAGAGAAGTTTAAAGGAGATAATATCCAGTTTGAATTCGAATCTGAACAGGAAGGGGCTGTTAAAAAAAATAAGGTGAACGCCCCATTGCTCTCAATGGTTCCGGTTCCGCATCTGCGTATTGATTCACTTACTATCAATTTTAAATATGAAATTTCTCAGACAGTTAAGGAGTCATCAAGTATGGAAAAGGGACTGTCATTGGATGTATCAAGCGGAGCTTTATTAAGTCCGTGGGTTAGCGCTACTTTGAAAGGATCTGTTTCAAGCAGATCATCAGAAGAATCCACTATGAACCGGAGCGGTACACTGGAGATCACCGTACATGCCAGTGAGGCGCCAATGCCGGAAGGCCTGGCTAAAATACTGGGCCTGCTGGCAAACTCAGTACCATCGGTAAAGAGTGAGTGATAATGCGTTATGACAGAAGGACTTCCATTTAATAAATTTGTTGAGCATCTGATGCAGGAGGTCATCCTCGCAGATGCAGAGATGCAGCTTTTACAGCGCAGCGGCTGGATTGGCCTTAACAAAGGGTTTCCTCTTGCTGAAGGTCTGGATCATCTGGAATTTTTAGGGCTGAATGAGGTTAAGCTGACCTTCAATGTGGAACCAGTAAGAGACAGCTTATGGGGACGGTTTAAAAGATGGTTCAAGTCTGTTTTAGGAAAACCTGAACCAGCAGCCACGGTTCTTTACAGATTAATTCCAGACAGATTAATCCCGGGTGAAGCGGAAATTAAAACTGGTTTTAAGGTCTCAATCTCTGTTAGCCGCAGTTCGGATAGAATCTATAAAGTAGAATCAGAGCCTGCGGCTGATAAGTTGGGAGATGTATACGTTAACCATTTTTAAAAAGGAGGTTTACTATGAACACAAAAAGAATTATTCCAATTTGTTCCATTATCCCCCCGCATATGCTGGAAGAGATTGCAAAACACGGCGAACCTGATCAAAAGGATTGGGCTATGCATAACTTATCCGTTTTAGGATTTTTACGGGGCCGGCGTCACACACTTGGTTTCTTTCCTGCAGCAGCATCGGTCGGTCATAAATACCGTACTGTTAATGACAATAAAAATAAGGGAGGAGATCCGCCTACCGGTGTTCTTGTTCGTAAAGAAGGTGGTCCTAAGAGTAAGGATCGTGCAGTAAATGAGGCATATGATGGCGCAGGCGCAACCTATGACTTATACAAAGACATCTATGAGCGTAATTCCATTGATGACAAAGGCATGGCCATAGTTTCCTTTGTGCATTACGATAAAGATTTCGACAATGCCTTCTGGGACGGTAGCGAGATGGTATACGGCGATGGGGATGGAAGGATTTTTCAACGATTCACCGGGTGTATTGATGTTATTGGGCATGAGCTGACCCATGGTGTAACTCAGCATGAGGCCAATTTAGCTTATAATAACCAGCCCGGCGCATTAAATGAGTCTATGTCGGATGTCTTCGGTTCCCTTGTAAAACAACGGGCATTGAATCAGTCCTCAGAAAAGGCGGATTGGCTCATAGGGGCAGGTCTTTTTACGCCTAAGATCAATGGTCAGGCCCTGCGCTCGATGAAGGCGCCTGGAACCGCATACAATGATAAGTTGATCGGGAAGGATCCACAGCCTGCTAATATGAAGAACTATGTACATACCACCCAGGATAACGGCGGTGTGCATATCAACTCCGGTATACCTAACCATGCCTTTTATCTGACAGCGATGGAGATAGGAGGTAATGCGTGGGAAAAGGCAGGGAAAATCTGGTATGTTGCATTAAGGGACCGCCTGCGCAGCAACTCAGGTTTTAAAAGGGCCGCAAGCTCTACCATCAGCGTTGCAAAGGAACTTTTTGGTGATGGAAGCAAAGAGCATAAGGCAGTACAAAATGCGTGGAAGGCAGTAGGGGTGATTGGTTAACCCGGAAAATGCATTTGGAAAAACAGAGAGGACTCAGTGGAGAATAAGAGATTGCGAATCTATTTTGAAAGAACCGGAGGCTTTGCCGGGATAGGCCTTAAAACATCCGTTGACATTGCTGACATTACTTCAGAGGAGGCACAGGAATTACGGAAGATGCTTGAGGGTGCGGATTTCTTTAATCTGCCTTCAAAGATTGTCTCCCCTTCGCCTCAGCCCGATCGCTTTCAGTACAAATTGAAGGTAGAGGAGGAGGGGCGTCAGCATACAGTCACCATCAGTGAGGAGGCCATGCCTGCTGGATTAAATCCGATGGTCAGATGGTTGATGGTCCGGGTCAGAAAAGGTGAGGATGATTAATATTCCTGGTGTGTTTAGAGTTTATAAACCGGGAGGTGTGTATGTCTCTAATCTTTTTGGCTGACAATTGGAAATGTTTTGGCAGCGGCCGTAAATGGCGATGCACAGGTCCGAAATATCTTTGTGAGGTGGATGATGCAGGGAATATTCCTGATTACCGCCACATCTCAGGCACTATTACAAAAATCAGGCGAATCAAATCTGTTTATGCAGGACGTGTGAAGTTTGGCCTGTTAGACGAGATGGGGACTGGTCTGGATATACTTGTTGCCAATTCCTTCACAGAATCATTTGGAACGGTTCCAAGTCCGCTCTCTACTCAGGAATTACGGAACGTGTATAAGAATGCAATAGGGCTTGATGCAGGTGTAAGGCTTGATGAGGTTGTGAGATATGTGTCAGCAAAGGCAAAATTTCTTGAAAGGCGTGAACCGGGATATATAAATCCTGTGAATACAGCAAGCCGTGTATCTGTAGGCTCCCACCATGTACTTATATCTACTGCACTCACATTAATCCCATCTCCGGCAAATGCCCCTTTAGAAAAGCGCATTGCAGAGATTACAGACCTGGTCTGCCGCCTGCCTGCGGAATCACTGTATGCCGCTGATTTTGCTGTCCGGTATTTTAACTCCTGTTATGCCAAACATCTGAATCAACCGCCGCTGCTGGCCGCTACATACAACGCTGGTTCGCCAAGACCCTATCCGGGGAATATATGGAACCTGAGGCAATACGGCAATCATCTGGATCGCTGGGTAGCCTTTTATAATACGAGCAGGATGGTATGATGAAAAGAAAAGGAGGGGTCTCATGCCGGATATTACATTAAGTGATTTGTCACTCAAAGATTGTAATCTTACCAAACGTGTACTGAATCTGAAGGACGCATATTTTAAGGCCATGTCGGAGATATGCGTAGAGCGTCCGCGCTTAGTGACTAACTTCAGCCTGCAGAATGGCCTGTTGAATAAGGACAAAATAACCATTCTGGAGAAGGCCAGGACGTATCGTTATGTACTGGAAAATCGCACACCAGTTATCTGGAATGGTAAGAGCTTTATGAAGGTGATGATACCGTTTACGTTCAATGATAATTCCCTGTTTGCAGGCTCTACCACAAGCAAGTTTAAGGGTGTTCCGCTCTATCCTGAGTTCCTTGCGCTAAGCCTGTGGCCTGAACTATGGACTATCAGGAACCGGAAGAAAAATCCGTTTTACATCAGTGATGATGAGGCGAATGAACTCAACTATAAGATATTTCCACACTGGGTGGACAACAGCATCAGCGAACTGACAAGGAAAAAGATGTACAGGGAAAATCTGACTAAGTATGGAAAAGTAAAATATGCGCCGGAGATGAAGCTCCTTGAGCGATTAGTATTCTTTCTTGCAAGTAAACCAAACTGTATTTCTCATACCATACCTGACTTTTCAAAGGCCATTAACTTAGGTCTTCGTGCAGTAATAAATGATGCGATAGCCAGGGGGAATGCGGCCTCAGATGCGTCACAGAAAGAGTTCTATTCAGCGATTGCTGAGGCGCTTGAAGGGGTTATCTCATACTCTAAAAACCTTGCGAAAAAGGCAAAACAGATGGCTGACAGCGAGCCTGATCCTGTAAGGAAAAAAGAGCTGCTCGATATTTACACTATTAACAGCCATGTCCCTGAGTTTCCTGCAAGGAGTTTCCGTGAAGGGCTTACGACAATATGGATATGCTGGACTGCGCTCCATATTGAAAATCCCAATGTAGGACTGAGCCTTGGGAGGCTTGATCAGGTGTTGAATAATCTTTACCATAATGACATTACAAATAAGGTGATTACGATTGAACAGGCTATTGAATTAATCTCCTGCCTCTGGCTTAAGATAGGTGATCACGTCCCAACGATACCTGAAGCAGGTGAACAGTTATTCGGCGGCACAGGTTCCAATCAGGCGATTACTATCGGCGGGGTTGATATGAATGGGAACGATGCTGTAAATGACCTGACTTATGTAATGCTAAGGGCCACAGAATTGATGAGACTCCGAGACCCTAACCTTAATGCAAGATATTATGCCGGTGTAAATTCAAAGGCATATCTGAAAAGGATCTGTGAGGTTAATGTAACCACAGGGGCAACTCCGGCCATTCACAATGACAAGGCGGTTATCAGGGCGCTGACAAGTAAGGGAGAGACTATTGAGCAGGCAAGGGATTACGGGGTTATAGGTTGTGTGGAACCGTGCAGTAGTGGCAGGACGTATGGTCACACAGGAGCCATACTCTTTAATCTGACATCTGCACTTGAGCTTACGTTATATAATGGCAGGCACAGGCATACCGGCATGGATTTATTGATAAGCAAAGAGACAGGTGATCCTGTGAGCTTTAAGTCTTTTGAAGATTTTCAAAATGCATTTAAGACGCAGGCACTCTGGCTTGTGGACCAGGCAACTGCTCTGAATAACAGCCTTGGAAGGACTCATCAGGACTTTTATCCCACTCCAACCTTATCAGCCCTCTTTGAAGGGCCCATGGACAAAGGGAAAGACCTCATCCAGGGCGGTGCGGTTATAAACTCTTCCGGCGCTACGATTATCGGGCTTGCAGATGTGGCTGATTCTTTGAGTGCGATACAGAAGGTGATCTTTGAGGAGAAGGCCTGTTCTTTTAAAGAGCTCTTAACAGCGATTGGGAAAAACTTTGTGGGATATGAGGCATTGCAGAAAAGGCTTATGAATCCTGAGAAGACTCCTAAATATGGCAATGATGACCCTGCGGCTGATGCCAATGTTACGTGGATAATAAGGCTGATGGATAAGGCCTTTGGAGATAAAGAAAATTACAGGGGCGGGCGCTACAGAGTAGGCTACTGGACAATGACTAACCATGCTGGTTTTGGCAGGCTCATGAAGGCGCTACCGAGCGGGCGTAAGGATCGTGAGAATTTCACAAGCGGTATAACACCTGTCTCAGGCATTACCCCGGCCCTTACAAAGACGATCAATTCAGTGGCAAAACAGCCCCCTGAATGTGTCTCAAACGGGGCTGCCTTTAATCTTAAATACACGCCGGAGATTACTACTCCTGAAAAGCGGGATGCAATGTTAACAAATTTTGCGGCCTCTGTTGAGGGATGTTTTGATTATGCAGGGAGCGGGACAGGCGCTATGGAGATCCAGTTTAATGTCACAACACACGATACCTTTGTTGATGCAGTGGCCTATCCTGAAAAGTACCCCGAACTCCTCGTAAGGGTATCGGGTTACACCGCATACTTCAAAGACCTGAACCCGCAGATGCAGAAGGAGATTATAGACCGGACTGAGTATCAACTCTCAACCGGGAAGTATGTTTGTTATGAACCATTTCCACTTCCAAAATAGGAGGAAAATGTTATGGGTTTTGGTTTAGACTTAGCGTCAAAGAGAATAAAAGACCAGATATACGGAGAGGTTACAGATGAATTCCTTGAGCTTCTGCTTAAAGGCATGGACCTCGCCTTTTTCTTCTCAGGTGGTTACCGCAAGAATATAGAGGGGTTTAAAGGGAGATACCTTTTCAGGACTGCTGATAACATGGTTACAGCCTCTGCCATCTTTCAGGATGGAGACATGCAGGTTAGAGAAAACGGAATAAAGGATTGGGATGTAATGGTGACATTTAAAAATGCCGCTGCACTCAGGAGCTTTTTATTCTCTAAGGATCAGGATATCCTAAATTCCATACTTGCCAACGAAGTCGAGGTAGACGGAAATCTTAACTATATCTACAAATTTGGTTTCCTGGCAAAAGACCTCGGCAGGAGGCTTGGGGTAATTTAAATGGCAGTTTTAAGCGGGCACTTTCCTCTGATAGTTGATATAAAGCGGGGTAGTCTTGAAGACGGCCCGGGTATCAGGAGCGTGGTCTTTTTTAAAGGCTGTCCTTTGAGATGTGTTTTTTGTCATAACCCTGAGACCCAGGAGCAATATACAGAGATTGCCTTTTCTGCAAAAGATTGCATTGGTTGCGGCAGATGCAAAGAGGTCTGCCCCAAAGACGCTATATTCCTACCACCTCATCAAGGGGATGCTCTCCCCATGGAGGAAAAGGGTAAGGAAACTTCCCTCCCCTTCAAGGGGAGTGTCAGGCCTGCCCTGAGTGTAGTCGAAGGGGTGGGGATGGGGTTAATCCCCGGTGAACGCATTAACAGAGACAAGTGCAACCGCTGTGGAGAATGCGTGAAGGTCTGTCCCGGACAGGGACTAAGGGACATTGGTTCTTATTATGAAGTTGAGGAACTTACAGAAATCCTTCTACGTGACATATCTTTTTATCGCCACTCAGGCGGAGGCGTAACCCTTTCAGGCGGTGAATGTACCATGTATCCTGATTATCTCGGGGCATTACTCAAAAATTTAAAGGCCCGCAATATCCATACAGCGCTGGAGACCGCGGGCTATTTTGAATACAGTACATTTAAGAGAAAGATATTACCCTATACAGACATGATATATTATGATATTAAGATCGCTGACAAAGATGATCACGAGAGGTTTATTGGAAGGTCTAATCAGAAGATTATTGATAACCTGCGTCTGCTCATAAAAGAGGAGAGCGTTGAGGTAATTCCGCGAGTCCCTCTAATTCCGGGCATTAGTTCAACACAAAAAAATCTTTCAGCCATAGTTAATCTTCTGTGTGACATTGGCGCTGATAATGTGTCACTCCTGCCTTATAACCCGATGGGCATGGAGATGTACGAAAAACTTGGGAGACAGAAGCCGCTGCTGCAAGAGACATTTATGGAACCTGATGAGGAAAAAGAGGTATATGACATGTTTCAGGAGATATTGGCAGTGAAAATATGAAAATTGTTGAATACAGCCCAATAAAAGGAGACTCTCATGGTACAAATTGACATACCCGCTGCATTTATTGCAAGCCAATTTTTTTTGGATATCGGTAGAAATTTGATAAAGAAAGAATCTGCTGAAGGAGGGGGAAGGTATCCTGCGGTCTATTATAAGTTCCTCTTCCGTTCTGTCTTTTTTGCAGGATTTGTTATAGCCCCTGCCGGTATATACCTTCTGACAGGCTGGCCAGGCTGGGAACAACTCTACTGGACCGCACGTGTTGAACAACCGGTATTCAATGTATTTAACGCGATGCTCTACCCGCTGTTTATTATGGCAATTGTGTTAGCCGCTTATATAGGCCACGTCATAGGTTACCGCTGGATTGTTACTGGAAAAGAAAAATATCTCAGACCCACATACATAGCCGTTCTAATAGCGGTTAGCATAATAGTCCTCATAAACTACCCGGCCTTTACACTCGTAGGCACTTATCAGGAATACCACTTCAACAGAGCTGTCATGCAGGAGGCATGGAATAACACATACGGCTTTTCCAAAGGCTGGCTAATCGTAATGATCTATTTCACGGCCTCTTTCCTATATCTTGCATTGAAGGTAAGGAAAGAGAATAAAAAGGGTTAACCGATTTGTCAGGCAAAGGGGTGAAGGAGAGGGAAAATATCATTATGCAATTTGATCTCGTTTTTGAAGGAGGCGGCGCAAAAGGAATTGCATTTGCCGGGGCAATTACCGCAAGCCTGATGGCAGCGGTATATACCTCCAATGAAATGCTGGCTGCTGTTAATGAAAGACTGCCCAATGGGAAACCACGGTTCGCATCTTTTATGGATATTCCTGAGAAGTTTGAAGCAGAGGATATCAATAATAGCCTGGCATATGAACTTTTCAAAAAGGTTGATATCCCCTGGATACCGGAGTGGATGGAACATAAGGTTGATGAGGCAGTATTAAATCAGTTGATGAAGATGGATGTCTACCGTTTAAGCTCAAGGGATGATGAAGTAAGGAAAGTTATGGGGGATGCTGACCCTGATGAAGTGCCAAACCTGGGGTTATTGATTGATGAGACGATGACAGTAGAAGGGGCGCCTGATAAGGAAAAATATGGAACTAAAGAAGAGATTCAGGAGAAGCTCTCAGAGAATATCCTGAGACTCAAACCCGTGCAACGGATAAGAAACCTTGTAGACACAATGACCAATGCCCATGATCGTCTTGCCATTGAAGAACATGAGAAAGAGGTCTGCCGCCTCCCTGCAAAGGGATATGGAACAACAGAGTTTGATATGAGCGATGGGCGTAGGCAGGCAATAGTGGAGGCAGGACAAATGGCCATGAAAGAACATCTTGATGCAAGGGGATTTTAGTAGAAGAATTTTATATTTAATATTTTCACTTCGGCAAAAAAACAAAGGAGTGTTTATCATGAGGCTTAAATTTATAACTGCTTTGGTCCTGGTACTTTTATTATCAGCATTTAGCTGTCAATATACATTCGCTCAAAATACAGGAAATAACGCACCTGTTTCAGTCGGAACAACCAATACAGCCCCAACAGCGGCTGGGGTAAGCGGTAATCCAGCATCCTCATATGTGTTTAATAATATGACATATGGTTGTGTTGCAGGAGGGGTACTCGGTTCTGTTATACCTGGTTTTGGAAATGTAATCGGATGTGCCGTAGGCGGATTCATAGGGTGGTGGACTAAGTAGCCTGGTAATAAGACCTTTGATTGAGGATACTTTGATTGATGGGAATCTTTGATTGGCAGCACTCAAAAAGATGGTGGCTCTTAAGGGCGATCCCGAGCTTGCGCCGCCAGTATGCTATTGGTACTATCCTCCTCTGGTGTGTTTTTGCCATAGGTGTAATTAGCTTCAATTACATCTCAGTACATGATATATCCCATAATATCTTAGGCGGAGTTTTATCTCTCTTTTTTCCTCTCACTGCAGTATCATTTATTCTTTCCTCAATAAACGTTAGATTTGATGAGATTGTTGAACGATTTACACGGGACAAACTCTGGGTTGTATATTCCGAAGGCACAGATGAAGATGGTGAATATAGATTTACAAGATTTCTCTGGAGCCGTGTAAACGATTATTACGACCTCAAAGAGTTTATACTGTTCTCCCTCCTTGCGGGGGCGTTCACATTTATTTTCTTTTCAATACTTACAAATCAACTTGTTGTTGACAGAATCCCCGCAGTTAGTAAGCCCGGGCTAATTGACCTGCAAGGTCCCGCATGGGCTGTACTTGCAGGTTCCGGTTTTATAGGCTCTTTATCAGGCGCTATAATATTTGTGCTCAGGCGTTACCGGACGTATAACTTACAGCCAATGGTCTTTCTGCAGACGGTTGTTGCGTTATTTGCCGGTACATCCGCAGGGGCATTTGTTACGCTTACATATCTTGACAAACTCACAGGTTTAAACATTGGAATTGCCCTGGCGTTTATAATCGGCTTTCTCGGTGCAATTAACATAGACTTTTTGTCTAAGCTAATGCGGTCTAAATTTGCTGAACTTACCAAAACCCCACTTCCTCCGGAGATTCCATCTGACCTTCCCGATATAGTTAAAAATAATGATGCCATTGAAAGCCTTAACTCTATCTCCATTTCATCAATCCGTGAACTTGCAAATGCCGACCCAATCCGCCTCTACCTGAATATGCCCCAGCAGATTGAGATGATAAATACAATGGTAGATCAGGCAATCCTTCATTTTTATTTTCCAACAATCATTCCGGATCTGGAGCAGATTAACATACAACGCTTTACACAACTCTTAATGGAAATCACCCCCCGGTTTTCCCCGAACACTACAACATGGC
>JAHFER010000213.1 GCA_023248365.1 Nitrospirota bacterium | reverse complement strand
CTTATGAATAATGCCTCAAATAAAATACGTGTCCTCATAGTAGATGACCATCAGGTTGTGCGTGAAGGACTTGCTTCGGTACTTAAGACCAAGGACCATATTGACGTTGTAGGCCTTGCTGTAAACGGCAGGGATGCGGTTGAGAAGGCTGGTAAGCTTGTGCCTGATGTCGTTCTGATGGATATCAGTATGCCTGGAATGGACGGGGTTGAGGCAACGCATCTGATTAAAAAAGAAAATCCCCAGATAGGAATAGTTATCCTCACTATGTATGCAGAGGAAGAGTATATCTTTGAACTTGTGCGGGCCGGTGTGGGCGGTTATCTTTTAAAAGATGCAGACTCTGCTCAGATAGCCGCTGCAATACGAGCAATTACAAAGGGGGAATCAGTAATCCATCCGGTTATCGCAAGCAAGATCCTCTCTGAATTTGCGCGGCTCTCAAGTGACAGGACAAGGCCTGAAAAGGGCATAGAATTTGAGCATAACCTCTCTGAACGGGAATTAACTGTATTAGCGCTCGTAGCAAACGGCAAGACCAACAAGGAGATTGCCGTCAGCCTGAAAATAAGTGAAAAGACTGTCAAGAACCATATCCGTAATATCTTCCACAAACTCAATGTCTCTGACCGCACAGAGGCGGCAATACTGGCCCTCAGGGAAGGGCTTATCAACGTGCAGACAAAGTGACACCTACAAGACAATTCACCGCAGAGAGCGCTGAGTGCGCAGAGCAGGAAAATTATTTACCACCCTCTGAATACATTTTTTTATTCATCTCTGCGACCTCTGTGACCTCTGCGGTGAATTGTTACCATTTGTAATAGTTCACCACAGAGCACTGCGGTTTAATCCGGGTAATAGGCATAAAGACCTATTGCATCCTTTTAAACGATAGGTCTTTTTACCTTTTATTTTTCCCATATGATGGCCCATATGATGTATTGACACTTCATTATATGAAAAGCTAATATGCATCATCATTCTTTAACCGTTTAAGTATTACGTATAAGGAGAAAGAAACAATGAAGGTCGGTATACCAAAAGAGATATTATGTAACGAGACCAGGGTTGCTGCAACACCTGACACTGTCAGTAGAATGGTAAAGGGCGGCATGGAAGTCCTGATAGAGAAAGGCGCTGGTGTAGCCTCTTTCATCAGGGATGAGGATTATGCAACAGTTGGGGGAATCATAGTTGAAAATACAGAGGAATTGTTCGCCCAATCAGATGTAATACTAAAAGTTCAACGGCCTGTCCTGAACGACAAGACAAAGAAACATGAAGTGGACATGATGAAAGAGGGCGCTGTACTTATAACCTTCCTCTTCGCAATGACAAACCTTGAAACAGTTCTTGTGCTGGCAAAAAGAAAGGTTACGGCCTTTTCAATGGATGCTGTTCCAAGGATATCAAGGGCACAGATGATGGATGCGCTTAGTTCAATGAGCACCATTGCAGGATACAAGGCAGTGCTTATGGCAGCTAATGCCATGAAAAAATTCATCCCCATGCTTTCCACTGCCGCAGGTACAGTCCATCCGGCAAAGGCTGTTATAATCGGCGCCGGCGTAGCAGGGCTTCAGGCAATTGCAACTGCAAAGAGACTCGGAGGTGTAGTAGTTGCCTTTGATACACGCCCTGCTGCCGGAGAACAGATAAGGAGTCTCGGCGCTGAATTTGCCCCGCTTAACGTCGCACATGATCAGGCAGAAGATGCCGGCGGATATGCAAAGGAGATGTCGGCTGACTTTTATAAGCAGGAACAGGATCTGATCCGCAAACATTCAAAAGATGCAGATATAATTATAGCAACCGCACTTGTTCCTGGGAAACCCGCGCCAACACTTCTCACTGAAGAGATGGTAAAGGAGATGAAGGCCGGTTCCGTAATAGTTGACCTCGTAGTAGAACAGGGCGGCAACTGTGCAATCTCAGAGGCAGGTAAGGAAGTCGTAAAACACGATGTCACAATAATCGGCACAGTAAATCTGCCCGCCTTACTTCCTGTACATGCAAGTCAGCTTTACTCAAGGAATATATTTAACTTCCTTCAGCTCCTCGCACCTGACAAAAAGGATTTAAAGATTGATTTCAATGACGAGATTGTCAAAGGCTCTATGATAACTCATAACGGAGAAGTAACGCACAAGGGCGTAAAGGAAGCAATAGAAAAGGCAAGCATCTCTTTTCCAGGCGGAAGTGATAGCAGAAGCCACTGGTAAAAGGAAATACCGAATAAACCACAGAGACACAGGGGCACAGAGAAAGGCAATTATAAATGTCCATAAACAAAAATTCAAAATTCGCATCTGTTTTTTCTCAGTGTCTCTGTGCCTCTGTGGTTAAATTATTAATAAGGACGCAGTAGAAATCAGGAATTTAACAAAATAAATCAGGAGGATTTTTTAATGGACTCATCAACCTTACTAACAGGACTCTATGTATTCATGTTAGCGGGATTTGTCGGATACATGGTTATAAGCAATGTGCCGGCGCTCCTTCATACGCCTCTTATGGCGGCGACCAATGCAATATCCGGCATTTCATTAGTCGGATCATTAGTTGCAGCAGGGGCGCATTACAGCAGGTTTTCCACGATCTTAGGTTTTCTTGCTGTCACATGCTCAACTATTAACGTGGTAGGCGGTTTTTATATTACCGACCGTATGTTGAAGATGTTTAAGAGAGGTAAAAAGAAATGACGAATCATTTTATGGAATTTGCATATCTTCTTGCATCAATATTTTTTATATTAGCCTTAAAGTTCCTAAGCTCCCCGGAAAAGGCCCGTAACGGGATGTTTCTTGCAGAGATAGGAATGGCATTAGCTGTCATCGGCACACTATTCCACTACGAAATTATAAGCTACGAATGGATAATAGCAGGACTCGTGCTGGGAACTATCATCGGTATCCCGATGGGCCGGGTCAAGATGACTGCAATGCCCCAGAGAATAGCCCTGTCGCACGCCTTTGGCGCCATTGCCGCTGCAATGGTAGGGGTGTCTGAATACTCAAGGCACGGGGCTAATATTGAAACTATAAAGATGATAGCCATCGGCTGTGAGGTAATGTTAGGGTCGCTGACCTTTACAGGAAGTCTGATTGCATCAGGAAAACTCCATGAGACCATAAAAGGCAACTGGACTTACAAAGGCAAGAATATTGTTACCCTGATATTAATCAGCTCCTTAATATTCCTGGTCGGATACCTTGTATACTCTCCAGGAACATATATTTTGTTTGGTATTATGATCTTTGTCTCTTTCCTGTTCGGTATACAGCTTGTCATGCCTATTGGTGCAGCAGACATGCCTGTGGTTATCTCAATACTCAACGCCTACGCCGGATTAGCAGGGGCTGCTACCGGATTTGTAATTTCAAACAATGTGCTTATAATTGCAGGCGCACTTGACGGCGCATCAGGTCTTCTGCTCTCAATCCTTATGTGTAAGGCCATGAACCGTTCTGCGGCAAACGTATTCTTCGGAGGATTTGGAACAAGCGCCGCACCTTCTCAGACAAAAAAGGTTCCGGCGCAGGCACTGGCAACTGCATCAGCAGGTGTAACCAAAAAAGAGATCACGGAAGAATCTCCTGTTAAAAAGATTACACCGGATGAAACAGCGCTTCTTCTCAAAGATGCAAAATCCGTTATTGTTGTTCCTGGTTACGGGCTGGCCGCAGCACAGGCACAGCATGTGGTGGGAGAATTTGCATCGCTTTTGAAATCCCTGAATGTCTCAGTTAAATATGCAATACACCCCGTAGCAGGAAGAATGCCCGGCCACATGAACGTTCTCCTTGCTGAGGCAGGGATACCATACACAGACCTGATTGAGATGGAAGAGATTAATCATGAGTTCCCTGAGACAGATGTTGCACTTGTAATCGGTGCAAATGACACTACAAACCCGGCGGCACGCTACAACAAAGAAAGCCCGATCTATGGTATGCCTATACTTGATGTGGATAAGGCAAAGAATGTCATAGTGTGCAAAAGATCAATGGCAC
>JAHFER010000212.1 GCA_023248365.1 Nitrospirota bacterium | reverse complement strand
TTTCTAAACTATTGCAGCCGGTAGGATTCTTTGCAGGTCTTACTTACCTGTTGATAGCAGACGGCTTCTTCGACGGGAGGAGTCTCGGGAAGAAGCTTATAAATGTAAAAACTGTCAAGCAAGACGGGGAGTTGTGCACTTATAAAGATTCTATACTTAGGAATTTAACTGTAAGTGCAGGCTATATATTTTTTTTTATTCCTTATGTCGGGTGGTTACTGGCACTTATTATATACTCTGTTGAAGGCCTGGTGATTCTTGGTAATGAAAAGGGCATTAGAATAGGTGATGAGTTGGCAAAAACATATGTAGTAGATAATGGAGGAACAACTGTTGTTAAGTGACATACTTGGATGGTTTTCAACTGATCTTGCAATAGATCTGGGAACGGCTAACACACTTGTGTATGTTAAGGGCAAGGGAATAGTGTGCAATGAGCCTTCCGTCGTTGCAATAGATAAAAGGACAGGAAAGGTGCTGGCAGTTGGTGCTGAGGCAAAGAGGATGCTTGGAAGAACTCCAGGGAACATTGTTGCTATCAGGCCTTTAAAAGACGGAGTAATCGCAGACTTTGATGTAGCAGAGAAGATGTTAAGCCACTTTATTACAAAGGTTCATAATAGAAGGGCATTTGTAAGTCCCAGGGTTATTATAGGTATCCCATCCCGTATTACACAGGTTGAACAGAGGGCGGTACGTGATTCAGCAGAGCTTGCAGGCGCACGTGAGGTCTATCTTATAGAACAGCCTATAGCTGCTGCTATAGGAGCCGGTCTTCCTATTACGGAGCCATACGGAAATATGGTAGTTGATATAGGCGGCGGGACAACTGATATTGCGGTTATTTCTCTTGCCGGCATAGTTTACAGTGATTCTGTGCGTGTGGCAGGGGACAGGATGGATGAGGCTATTCTCTCATATATTAAGAGGAAATATAACATGCTGATTGGTGAGCACATGGCTGAGCTGATAAAGATAGAACTTGGCTCTGCATATCCCTCTGAGGAAAAGCGGGCAATGCCTGTAAAAGGCAGGGATTTAATAACGGGAATCCCAAAGACGCTTGAAATAAACAGCGATGAAATACGTGAGGCATTGGAAGAACCTGTGAGATCAATTGTAGATGCTGTGAAAGTTGCACTTGAAAATACTCCGCCGGAGCTTGCGGCAGATATAATAGACCGTGGTATAGTCCTTGCGGGAGGAGGCTCTCTTCTGAGAGGGCTTGATTTGCGTCTCAGAGAAGAAGTAAATCTGCCTATAATAACCGTAGAAAATCCTACTACCACAGTTGTAATGGGGACAGGAAAGGTGTTGGAGGAGATTGACCTTTTAAGGAAAGTTTCTGTACTTAGCCAGTGAACTTCATATATACACTTCAAATCCCCCTTTATCCCCCTTTTCTAAAGGGGGAATATTTTCTTGAATACCCCCCTTTTTAAAGGGGGGATGGGGGGATTATACCGCCAACATTTTCTGTTAGCCGTAGGTTTTTTATGTTTCATGTATGAGCCGGTATGTTGAAATTTCCATCTGTCAATAAAAAGATATTAGCTGCTTTTTTTCTGGTTATCGGAATATTTGTCCTGCTGTCTCCGGAAATAAAAGAGAAGCCACATTTTTATTTCTTTGAGAGGCCCTTCGCTTTTTCCATTAATGTAATTCAGTCGGGTTTCGATTCCATTTTCAGTGGTATCTCATCAGTCTGGTCTGATTACATCGCCTTAGTTAATGTCAGAGTGGAAAATCAAAGACTTCTTGCAGAAAATCAAAGGCTTCAAAGTGAATCTGTATTCCTTCAGGAAAAGGCGTTTGCCGCTGACAGGCTAATGGAACTCCTTAAGCTTAAGGATACATTGAAAAAGGAATATATTATCGCAACTATAATAGCAAAAGATCCGGTAAGCTGGTCCAGTGCAGTAGTTATAAGTAAAGGTGGAAAAGATGGGTTAAGGCCAAATATGGGTGTAATAACAGAAGGCGGGGTTGTTGGGAGGATCGTTAAGACCACACCTGATTACTCAAGGGTACTACTCCTTTCTGACAGGAACAGCTCGATAGCCGGTTTAATCCAGCGTACAAGGTTTGAGGGTATTGTAGCAGGTTCTTTTGGCCGGCCTTTAAAACTTAATTACATAACCATTACTTCGGATGTGCAGAAAGGAGATCTCGTCCTGACCTCCGGCACTGATGGTGTTTTTCCGGAGGGAATAGTGATAGGACGTATCAGCAAGGTTAACAGCCCGAAGAATGCCATGTTTCATTCTATAGAAGTGCTGCCAGGCGTGAATTTATTAAATGTGAAAGAAGTTATGGTATTGAAGACTCCGCCGGCACCTGAGATTGAGAGGTTATTAAAGGAAGGACTGGATTAAGTGAAGATAGTATTATGGTTTATTTCTCTCATAGCCCTGACAGCCCTGCAGGGGAGTGTGTTGAATCCCGTAGTTGTAAAGGGTATAAGGCCTGATTTTATTCTGATTGCGGTCTATTTTTTTGGCGCTGGATATGGAGATGTAAGAGGCGGTCTTTTGGGTGCGGTTATCGGGTTTATAATGGATGTAATATCTGCCGGCCCGGTATACATCAATATATTTACAAAATTCTTTGCCGGATACCTTGCTGGTATCATAGATCGGGGGGTTCAAAATCCTGGTTTTGCCCTGCATGCCGGCCTGCTATTTATGTTATCACTGATTCAGAGTACAGGTATATTAATCGCATATGTCTTTCTTGGAACAGTACAATTTCCTGATGACCTTATTTATGTAGCAATTCCGCAGGCTGTACTTGATGGTTTATTTGGCGGGCTTGTATACCTTCTTGTTTTCCGTAGAAAAAGGGATACTGTTTCACGGTGGGAATCGGTGCTTAAATGACAGAGTTTCAGGATAAAAACCTAGGCATACAGCAGAGGATAAAATATGTCAGGACCTTTATTATTGTCCTGTTTGCTATTATCCTTTTCCGTGGATGGCATATGCAGATAATAAAGGGGGCTTATTATAAAAAACTCTCAGAAGATAACAGGGTAAGGACAGTTATAATGCCTCCACTGCGTGGTATTATTTATGACCGCAATGGAGAGATAATTGCTAAGAATGTCCCTGCATTCAATCTTTGTATTGTAATAGCTGACACTAAGGATCTTGGCAGGACTATAAGAAAATTGTCGCCAATTATAAAACTTTCAGTTGATGAGATTAAAGAAAGGATTAAGTCTGCAAAAAATTATGACCCATTTTCACCTTTAATAATTAAGGAAGACATCTCTATGAGAGAGGTTGCGCTTATTGAGTCTCAGGCCTGGAATCTCCCTGGAGTTGTAACAATAATAGAAGGCAAACGTGATTATCCAAACAAAAACTTTGCAGCCCATCTTATAGGTTATGTTGGAGAGGTTACACAATCTCAGCTTAAGGAAGAAGAGTACTCAATTGAACCCCTTGGCAGAATAATTGGTCAAAATGGTATAGAGAAGGTATACGATAAACTCCTCCGGGGCATGGTAGGGAGAAAAAATATTGAAGTGGATGCATCAGGTCACGAAAGACAGATACTGGATATAACCGAGCCAATACCAGGGGATAACATTGTTTTATCAATAGATATGCGGCTTCAGAGGGTTGCGGAAGATGCACTCGGAGACAGGATGGGGGCAGTCGTAGTATTGGATTCAGAGACGAGTGAAATCCTTGCACTTGCAAGCCACCCTGCCTATGACCCCAATGTCTTATCAAGGAGACTTTTGACAAAGGTCTGGCAAAAGATTGCAGAGGACCCGGGTCATCCGTTAAATAACAGGGCGATACAGGGAACGTATCCTCCGGGGTCTGTATTTAAGATACTGATGGCCTCAGCAGGGCTTGAGAGTGGATTTATTGAGCCTGACAGGAAGATATTATGCAGCGGCGGACTGCAATTTGGCAGAAGGTTTTACAGGGACTGGACAACATCAGGACACGGATCAGTTGATCTTCATAAGGCCATTACACAGTCATGCGATGTCTATTTTTATCAGCTTGGGAACCGTATGCAGA
>JAHFER010000211.1:2225-4047 GCA_023248365.1 Nitrospirota bacterium | reverse complement strand
GGTTTTGGATTCCTGAAGATAGTAAACCTGTCTCCAATAGCCGCCTTTTCTTCTTTATTATTAAACAGGATATTAACAGTATCACCAGCAGCAGATACATTCCTATCGTCAGAAGACTTTGTAATAACACCTGAACTCTTTACCTTATCTGCAATATAACCCCCCATAAAAACCATTTCTTCTTTGATTATGGGTACAGGAGACTGCGGAGCAGAACCATTTCCTTTTTCAGCAGAGACAGGAGGCATAGAAGAAGAATGGTAAGCGAAACCCGAACGGATACTCTCAGGAATCTCAACTCCTTCTGTTGCTGATTCCGGGGGCGCAGGAGCTATTGAAATTGGGGAAGCAGCTTCCACAGGTTCAACAGTAACTGCGGGCGCCACTGCATTTCCTTCTGCCTGCTCACCTGTAACCTCCCCTGTTGACTTTGCAACAGGAATAACAACCTTATCTCCCGGATATATCAAATCAGGATTTTTAATATAACTATTCTTTTCCCATACGCTGGACCAGAGAAAGGGATTTTTGAGATATTCAGCAGAAATATCCCATAATGTATCTCCCTTCTTTATTACATGAATAATGTCACTATCCCGCACTGCTGTCTCCTCTGCAGCAACATTCCTGATTAAACTGAAAGATACGGCAGACAACATGATACAAAAGATAACCTTTGAAATATTTCTTGTTTTCATTTTGTTCCTTTATTTAATAACATGAGGTTATTTATTTCTTTTTCGATTTATTAGAGAAAATTATACATACTGAGGAAGGATGCGTAAAAACATTCCCCTGACTAATGGAGAGACATGGAAAATAATTCTGTAAACCTACTTATCCTTTTGTGCCTTACGCCGCTTTGGAACTGCCTCATATATCCCAAGCTTTCTCATCTTGTACTTCAATGTGCTTAGCGGCACCCCTAAATCCTCAGCCGTCCTCTTTCGGCTCCAATTCTGATTTTGCATAGTTGAGATAATAAAGTCCTTCTCAAATGTGTCTAAAGCCTGATTCAATTTACTCTTTTCATTTCCCATAACTTTATTTCCTCTCTTTAAAACAAATTCTATTATAAACAGGAATGAAGGTCTTTGATGGAATCCCGCTTAACTTCATAGAAAAGATATTACAAATTATTATAAAAATCAAGAGAGAATCTTTTTTTGTCCTTTTTATGCAGCAATTCTCGGCGAACATGCAAAGTAATGCAGGGGAGGGGCTTGTCCCCTCCCGTTCCATTTGACATAGAATTCCCATGTTGCTATTATTGCAAGTAACCATGAAACGATTTATCCTGTTTATATCCATTTCTATCTGTCTGATCTTTGCAATGCAAATTGCAGAGGCTGCAGATACCCCTGTAACAGAAAGCCCGGTTAAGGTAGAGATGAGGCTGCTGAATTACGCATACATGAACTTAATAACTTCTCTTATCTTCAATAATCCCTGGGCGATTGCGGAACCTTTCAAAGAAGTCCATAAGGCAAAGGCTGCAACAGAGGATGCCATTAAACATGGTAAGCTAAAGCTGCCTAAGAATAATGACAAGATAAAGGTGTTTATTGAAATGGATGAGCAGTTTCACAAAGACACTGAAGAATTGCTTGAGGCAGCAAGAAGGCGCAATATGAAATGGGCAGAGGGCGTATCTAATAAGCTTTTAACCGCCTGTATCCAATGTCACAAGATGTTCAGGAATTAAGATTCTATGCAGTCTCCAGGAGATCAAGGCTCATGTTAAGGTTTTTTGCAATAGCCTGTCCTCTTTTTCTTAAAGGCTTTTAACTCACCAGGCTCAAATACTATATTCGTCCCAATC
>JAHFER010000211.1:0-2215 GCA_023248365.1 Nitrospirota bacterium | reverse complement strand
TTTATGTTTCAGTGTCCCGTCCTTTTCCCATCTTCTGATTGTAATCTCCGCAACTTCAAGGTACTCCGCTGCCTCCTTAACAGTAAAGGGTGCCTGCCCTATATCACCAAATACTTCTTCATGGGTATAATATTCTTTCTCAAACCCGCGTCGGGCTATAATTGAAAAAAGCCGCTCTCTTTCCCGCAACGGCATATCAAGAATCTCTCTATAGACTTTATCTGCTTTTATCATAATTATTCTACCTCCTTCCTATATTGTTTGAGGTCTCTGTAAAAGTTCTCATGTGTCCCGATCATATAGAAAACTGCATCATCGCCGTCTATCTTATAAGCTATCAAATATTCCTGACCATGAAATTTAAATTTATGTATCCTGACATCTGCCAGATCCCCGCTCTTCACTTCACCTATAACAGGATTATCTGTAATCCCTTCAACCTCATCCTCAATTGCTAACTGAAACGCCCTCGATTGCTTCTTAACAAACTTTTTGAAAGGTGGTTTGTATAATCCATTCATGATTATCTAAATGATAAGATACATCATCATTGATGTCAATAAGAAGATTAGTCATATGCAATATGAGGCCGGGATAATAAGCACCGGCAATGAATGTGAGTTACAATAATGAAAATGTAAACTATTGAAGGAAGTATAGGGGAATAGTATATAACCTTGAGGTTTTATGCGGGGCTGCTATAAAAACAAGGGATTAGATTTGGTGGGCTCTCGCAGAATTGAACTGCGGACACGAGGCTTTTCAGGCCTCTGCTCTACCGACTGAGCTAAGAGCCCACATATTAACGGCTTCGTAAAAAGCGGGTGCCCTCTGGGCGTGCGGCGTTGCGCTGCATCCTTCGTCATTGCGGCGTATCAACAAAGTACGCCTCATTCCTCAGGATTTGCGCGCCTTGCATATGAAGCTTTTTACAAAGCCGTTATACTTCATTTACACTTCTTCAACTAATCTTATACGAACCTTCCTCAGGAATGACCTGTCATAATCGCTGACTTCGGCTTCAGAATGTCCATCAAACTCATCTTCCTCATCTTCTTCTTTTTTGGACACCCTTGCCACTGAAGCAAGTATAAGGTCTATATGGTACCCTTCATTTTCTATCATCGAGAGGGTTTCCCTTATTTCATCATTGCCGCTGAAGACATGCGTGATTGTGTCTGCAAGTACCCTCATTAGCTCTTTTAACTTTTCATCAGGATGTTCCATGCATGTGATAATAAATTAACTATGGTTTTATTGTCAAGTAGAATCGAATCAGGTTTTTATTTCCTCGCAATATTTTACAAGGTCAGTCAATGTAATAAGGGAAGAAAACTTTACACGCTCTGCCTCAATACTCCCTCTTCCTCCGGACTCCTCTCTGTCTACAATGGCTACCACATGACTTACCTGCAACTCCGCTTCCATAGCCTTTCTTATGGCATCAATGGTAGACCCGCCTGAGGTTACTACGTCCTCAACTATTAAAACCCTCTCCCCTTTTTTTATATCACCCTCTATGTGCCTCTTCAAACCGTGCCCTTTGGCCTCTTTTCTGATAACAAAGGCCTTCAACTCCCTGCCGTTCCTGTAGGCCGCATCTGAGACTGCTATGGCAACAGGATAGGCGCCAAAGCTCAATCCTCCGACAGCGCTGAAGTCATTATCCTTAAACCTATCAAATATCAATTCTCCGATTAAAATACGCGCCTCGGGATATGAAAAGGTCTTCTTACAGTCTAAATAATATTTGCTCATCTTACCTGATGCAAGCGGAAAGATCGGTTCAGCAGAATAATTAAATGAGACCTTTACCAGAATTTCTATCAGCCTTTTTTGCTTTGATTCAATATCCATACCGTAAACCCCCAGGAATAAAAAAACAGGGCTGGTTTTTACTAACCAACCCTCCAATGTTTTCAAGTCATCAAGTTACATCATGTCCTACTTACACGAACACTGAGATGAACTTTTTCCGCAGCCTGAGCAAACACCATTCTTAATCTCCTTACCGCAAACCTTACAAGGCGAACAACCACATGTTTGACACATATATATCCACCCCCCTTCTGTTTGTTATAAACAGATATGAAGATATTGTAATCATCCGGGCAAGCATTCGTCAACAACAATTTTTTGTTTATAGAATCATTCTTTTCCTCTTGACTACGGCCATGTAATAGAGTAAATTTTCTCTATGCAAAAGAAAGTGCAG
>JAHFER010000210.1 GCA_023248365.1 Nitrospirota bacterium | reverse complement strand
GCCGATCAATGCCCCCATACTCCATATGATGCTGATGAAGGCAACTGCCATCATAGCAACAACGAGGGTGATATTACGGAACATAATGTAGAGTGTGATAAACATAAGCAGTCCGGCTATAGGAGAGAAAATTCCCATCTGTAAGAACATATTGGATCCGAATGTGTCCCGTGCAACAGGGTCTCCTGCTACATAATACTTTTCATTGCCGGTCTCTTTTTTAACAAGTGTTCTTATGCTGTCAGCGATCTTTTTTCCGTTAGCCCCTTCTTCAAGAGGAACATATATGGCAGTAGCAGTTTTGTCTTCTGATACTAACCGTCCAATAAGCATTGGGTTTTCGTAAATCTCTTTCTGTAATGCCTTTATTTCCTCATTACTATCAGGCACATGATCCATTATGGGCCGCATCAGGAGCTGCCCTCCCTGCGACAGAACATTATCTACAGTTGTGAGGCTCAGGACATCCTGCACAACGACGCCGTTAATCCTTGTTATCTCTTCAGTCAATCTTGAGATACTATCGAGTGTATGCCGGTTGAATAAGCCGTTTTCGTTTACTATGCCAAGGACAATCATATCCTTATGAAGCTCAAACAGAGATTCTATCCGGTCGTTATAAACCCTCACCGGAGAGGCGGCAGGAAGCATATTCTTCGGATCAGTATCAGTAACTATTTTAGGAAATTGAGTGAGGAATAACAGTGTTAGTATTATGATAACCGTGACTACGGTCTTTGGTCTTTCTACTGATATGTTTGTAAGTTTAGATGCCATTAATAAATCCTGTTTTTACCCATTACCCATTACTCATGACCTTTTACGCCTGACCTCTGTCACAAGCCTCTGCTGGCTCTCAATTACCTCAAACAGTACTTCCCGCATTATGTCATATGCCTTTAGTATTTTTGGCCGGGCCAGACGGTAATAAACAATGTTCCCTTCTTTCCTTGCCATTACAATCCCTTTTTGTTTCAGCACAGACATGTGCTGGGACAGATTGGCCTTGGGTATGTCGAGAATTTTCTGAAGTTCCCCCGCAGAGATTTCCTTTTCCCTCAGGATGTTGATTATTTTTAAACGTTTTGGATTTGCCAGTGTCTGGCAGATATCAGCATGAAGCCTGTATATCTGGCTTTCTATATCATCAATATTTTTCATATATATTTAACTGTTTAGATGTATAGTAGTTTCAATATATCGAAACTACTATACATTTAGAATACTTTATCTGTTTTAATTTGTCAATAACAAAAATGATATTCAGAAATTCATTAATGCAGGAGAAGGGCTTGTCCCCTCCGGATGCGGTGGCTTTTAGGCAGATATATTAATTCTCAGAATTCAGTTTTTCCGTCCACAGTGACTACCTTAACAGCACTGGTTAAGTTCTCTTTCTTTACAAATCCAATAGCTCCGGCTTCAGAAGATACAAATGATATTACAGAGGCGCAGTCCTTTTCCTGGATAGGCGGGGCAGCATAACCGGCAAGTATCTTCTGTATCCATAAGCCGAGCCATACCTCAATATCTACACCAAAGAAGGTCTTAATAAACCTGGCAGTACCGGGATCAGAGTCTTTTAATGTAACTGGTATTATAGTATGTCCGGTATCCCACAGTTTGAGGTTTCCATTGTATATCTTCTTCAATTCCTTTGTGCTCATATTTGTGATGGGATTGTGTTTGTTTACTATTATTACTTCTTGTGCCATTACATTGAAGCTCAATAATAATGAAAAACAAAGACTCCCTATTAAAACTGAAAACCTTAACATTTAGATTCTCCTTTAAAAGGCAATGGCTATTGATGCTGCTGCTTCATTAAAATTATCAGGAATTACAATATTATTTGAACTTCCTGTGTTCATCCTGTTTTCTATTTTTAATATAACATTAGGCTGAAATTTGTAAGCAAACCCATAGATTAACGCAGACCACTCGTCATTAGGTTTTTTATTATCAGGGTCCAGTTTTGCATATCTGATATATGGGGTGGCCTTTTTTAACAGATATGAAACTTCCCCGTACCAACTGATTTCATTCACTTTGCTCAGGTTAGATGACGCATATTCTGCCTGAATATGGAAAGGGGGACGTAAATATTCCAGACTGCCGGCCCACGTAGAGTGACTGGCTTTGGAAACGCCCTTTTCACCGTTGTAAAAGGAGCCTCCGACAGACAGCCCATAAATAGGTGACATCATAATCCGTCCGCCGACAGCCTTGTTATTATTTTCATCCAGTTCTGCCTCGTTCTTTGTATCGTTTTCTCCATTGGCAATATAAAATGTATAATTTAAATCAAAGTCTGATTCAGGGAAATATTCCCCAAGCAGGGCAAGACCTGTGCTGAATTTTGGAAACATGGCAGTTCCTCCAACTAAATCAGGTCTGTAGATTCCCCAGGGAATCCTTGTGAATACATACGTAGGAGTTGCATCGTGAATCTCATTGTACAAGCCAAATGGTGTTAACATTGCACCGCCGCGTAACCTTGAATTGTTGTTAACAAGATACTCAAAATATGCCCACTCTATGTTGACATCACCACTACCTGCTGGAGGGGTACAGTCACCGCATATCTTTGGGCTGTGTTCAAATTCTATGTGTCCCTTTACAGAGATCCGGTTGTTTACCGGCATCTCAAGCAGGATATTAAAGTGATGCTGCTCAAATGAACCTTGTGTATCACCATGAGAATTATTTGAATACGCCCATTGGTATTGAAGATCAAAGAAGCCGTTAAGTTTTAAATTTTCTAATTGTAGTGCTGATACAGTAGATGACGTGATGCTTATTGATATTAATAGAAAAATGAAGATAAGAATTCTTTTCATCAATACTCCTGTTTGAATTTTTTAAGTAGTTATTATTATGGCTTTTTTGTTGATATGTCAAGGTGACTTGCTACCGTGAAATAGGTATCGGGGAATATTAAAATAATCTTGAATGTGTTCTTATAGTATGTTAGATTGATCCAAAGATCAAATAACTAAAACACAGGAGGTGTAATATGACGGCTCCAAAAATTTTGGTTCTCTTCTACAGCAAGACAGGTCATATGTTAAAAATGGCAAGGTCCATTGCCAAAGATGCGGGCAATGCAGGGGCAGAAGTAAGGTTGAGGAAGTCGGCAGAGCTTGCACCGGCTGATGTAATAGCAAACTCTCCTGAATGGAAGGCTATACATGATCAGATGTCAGACATTCCTGATGCTGCTAATGATGATCTCCTCTGGATGGATGGTTTAATAGTTGGTGCGCCAACAAGGTTTGGAAATATGGCAGCACCTATGCGGAACTTCTGGGATGCAACAGGCAAACTCTGGATGGAAGGTTCTTTGGTAGGAAAGGCCGTGTCTGCATTTTCATCTGCAGAAATGATTCACGGAGGACAGGAGACAACACTCTTATCCATGTATCCCACATTTATGGCACATGGCCTGATTATAGTGGGCATTCCAGGGACTGTTAAAGAACTCTACAAGGCAGGTTCATATTACGGCGCACTCTCTTCAGGTGAACCTAATGACACAGACCTTATTGTTGCAACGCACATGACGAACAGATTGATTGAAGTTACAAAGAAACTCAGGTGCTGTTAATACGGAAAAGACAGATAGGAAACCACAGAGAACACAGAGGAAAAAATAAAACTAAAACCCATAGAGGCTCTTGTAAAAGTAAGAGGTTGTCATTCCCACAAAAGTGGGAATCCAGTCTTTTGTATTGCAAAACCTCTGGATTCCCGTTTTCACGGGAATGACGACTTTTGCAAGAACCTCATATATCATTATTTTTCTCTGTGCCTCTGTGCCTCTGTGTCTCAGTGTTTCATATAAAATTTATTAACCATGCAAAAAATCTACCTCGGCAATTTTCATCCTGATTTAGAAGATGCCCTTTATAAAAACATAAAGGGTCTCAGGGAAGATAACCCGATTTCTCCCATCGCTGTTGTAGTTCCATCATCAGGGATAATGTCACGTTTAAAAATCATGCTGACTAAAGAACGCGGCATGGATCTGATGGGTATTCATTTTCTT
>JAHFER010000209.1 GCA_023248365.1 Nitrospirota bacterium | reverse complement strand
AGAACTGCAATAGGGCGGTTCAGAACTTACTGGAGAAAACAGCATGAAGCTTGACATAGAAGAAGTTTCAGAGATTAAAAGAATTTTTAAAGTAGAAGTTCCAACTGAAGTAATATCAAAGGAATTTTCAGATGCATACGAAGCCCTGAAGAAAAGGGCGAGAATCCCTGGTTTCCGGCCCGGTAAGGCGCCGGTATCTTTGCTTGAAAAGAGATTCGGCAAAGAGGTGGAAGAAGATATTATAAAAAAACTTGTGCCTGATTATTATCTTAAGGCAGTAAAAGAAAGCGGGCTAACCCCGGTATCTATGCCGGAAATTGAGATTCTTGATATAAGCAAGGATAAACCCTTTGCTTTTACCGCCACAGTAGAAGTTAAACCAAGTGTAGACAATATAGGATTTGATGGTATTGGATTACGAAAGGAAGATGCTTCAGTTACCGAAGAGGAGGTTGATTCCAGAATCCAGGAAGTGCTGGAAATGAACGCAGAGTTGGAAGTTGCAGATGAAAATCATACATTAGTCAACGGGGATTATGTTCAGATTGATTATACCGGATATAAAGATGGCAAACCTATGCCGGGTGGTGATAAGGAAGGTATACTCTTTCAGATTGGTTCAGGACAGCTCGGGCCTGAATTAGATACCGGACTTATCGGGGCACACAAAGGAGAGGAAAGGGAAGTAAATATTCCTGATCAGAACGTATTGCTCAAGGTAAAGATTCAAGAGGTAAAGACAAAGGCGCTGCCTGAATTAAACGATGAATTTGCCAAAGACATAGGAGGTTTTAACTCCCTTTCTGAATTAAGAAACAGTGTACGGCAGAAATTATCTGATGAGAAAGAAGGCAATATCAAGGCAGATTATAAAAAGGCAATTGTTAAAGCCCTGTTAGAGCGGCATCCTATCGAGGCGCCTCCAGCCATGGTTGAACGGGAAATGACCAGATTCCTTGCAAGAACAAAGAGGTTCATGAATAAGAAAGGTGATTTCCAACCTGAGGAAGAAAAGTCCCTTAGAAGTAAATATACCCCTCTTGCTGAAGAAGAGATAAAGGGTGATATACTGCTTCAGGCTATTGGAGAACAGGAAAACATAAGTGCTTCAGAAGAAGAAGTAGAAATCGAAATAAATAAAATGGCGAAGAAAAGCGGGCAGGATGTGAAGAAAATCAAAAAATCCATTGAGTCTATGGATAATGGTTTAGAGGGATTAAAGATAAAGATTACCGTTGAAAAAGTAATCGGCCATATTATGGAAAAGGCCATTTGGAGTTAAATATAGGAGACTAAAATTATGCTCATACCTATGGTAATTGAACAGACAAGCAGAGGGGAGAGGGCCTATGATATATATTCCCGTTTGCTAAAAGACAGAATAATATTTATAGGAACTGCTATAGATGATAATTTTGCAAACATCATCATTGCACAATTGCTCTTCCTTGAAGCGGACGACCCGGACAAAGATATATACCTTTATATAAATTCGCCGGGAGGGGTTGTAACATCCGGTATGGCCATTTATGATACCATGCACTATATTAGACCTGATGTTTCTACCATATGTATCGGACAGGCATCAAGCATGGGTGCGCTGTTGCTCGCCTCCGGTGCCCATGGAAAAAGATTTGCACTTCCAAATGCCCGGATTATGATTCATCAGCCTATGGGAGGATTTCAGGGGCAGGCTACTGATATAGAAATCCATGCAAAAGAGATATTGAGGATGAAAGAGAATCTTAATCAGATCCTTGCATATCATACAGGCCAGCCAATAGATCGCATCCGTTTGGATACAGACCGTGATTACTTCCTGTCTGGTGAAGAGGCAAAGAGTTATGGTATAATAGACGAAGTAATTAAAGAGAGGGTTATTAAGGTTCCTAAAGGAGGTTGATTTTTTTATGGGAAGTCAGATTAAAAGTAAAGAAGGTGACTTACGTTGTTCCTTTTGTGGAAAGGGGAGAGCGGAGGTAAAGAAGTTAATAGCCGGACCAACCGTGTACATTTGTAATGAGTGTGTTGACCTGTGCAATGATATTATTGCTGAGGAGTGGGAAGAGGAACGTAATGTTGATACTGTAAAAATACCCAAGCCGACAGAAATTAAAGACATCCTCGACAACTATGTAATTGGTCAGGACCGTGCAAAAAAGACCCTTGCTGTTGCAGTACATAATCATTACAAGAGGATCTTTGCGAATATACACATAATGACTGATGTTGAACTTCAGAAAGGGAACATCCTTCTTATTGGCCCTTCAGGGACAGGGAAGACCTTGCTCGCACAAACCCTTGCCAAGATATTAGACGTACCTTTCACTATCGCAGATGCCACAACACTGACAGAAGCAGGTTACGTTGGAGAAGACGTAGAAAATATTATTCTTAAGCTTCTGCAGGCAGCAGACTATGATGTGGAAAAGGCAGAAAGAGGTATTGTCTATATAGATGAGATAGATAAAGTCAGCAAAAAGAGTGAGAACCCTTCAATAACAAGAGATGTATCAGGAGAAGGTGTTCAGCAGGCCTTACTCAAGATAATAGAAGGAACAATAGCAAGCGTACCGCCTCAGGGTGGACGAAAACACCCTCACCAGGAATTTGTACATGTTGACACTTCAAATATCCTCTTTATATGCGGCGGAACATTTGTCGGCCTTGAAAATATTATTCAAAAGAGGCTTGGAAGTTCCACTATTGGTTTTGGCGCAGACGTAATAAGCAAACAAAATACAAGAATAGGAGAAGTCCTTAGTAAGGTCCGTACAGAAGACCTTTTAAAATTTGGACTTATACCTGAATTTATCGGACGTCTTCCTATTACAGCCACATTGCACGATCTGGATTATGAGGCACTTGTGAAGGTATTAACAGAACCCCGCAATGCCGTTGTAAGACAATACCAGAAACTGTTTGCTATTGAAAAAGTTTCCCTGCGCTTCACAGACAGTGCGGTGAATGCTGTAGCAAAGAAGGCCGTGGCCCTTAAAACAGGGGCACGGGGATTGAGGGCCATTCTGGAAGAGGTAATGCTCGAGATTATGTACGATATTCCTTCAAACAGGGATATTAAAGAATGCATTATCAACGAGGATGTAATCCAGGGGCATTCTAAACCAATTCTAATATACAACAACGAGCAAGAGGCAAAATCTGCATAAGCACCTCTTCCAACCCTGTCGTTAATTTTATATGATTCCTCTTATCTCAGTAAAAAAGATAATGAGCAGAAATATTGCTGCCATTGAATCTCATGAACCGATTGTGTCCGCAGCCAAGATCATGAAACAGCAGAAGACCGGCAGCCTGTTAGTAAAACGTAATGACAGCCTGATTGGTATTGTCACTGATGTAGATATGACAAGAAAGGTTTTGGCCGGTGAAATAGACCAGTATGTAACACCTGTTGAAGCTGTAATGAGTTCACCTTTTTACACTATTGATGCAGATGACTCAGTTGCAAGGGCAAATGAGTTAATGACCAAACACAACATCCGTCATCTGGTGGTGACAGAAGATGGCACGCCTGCCGGTATTATATCAGCAAGGGATATTCTGGAACCTATTTATGAAGAAGAGGGTTCCATACCCTTCTGGCCAAACCATGCGTTAAAGGAAATCGGCGCTGCACTTCTTTTGATTGCTCTGCTTGGGATTTTGATACTCTTATCACCTGCCCCAATGTTTCCAAAGGCAGATCCGCTTACAACACCTGAGCACATTAAACCGGAGTGGTTTTTCCTTGCCGCATATCAGATCCTCAAATTTGCAGAGATATTAAGATTCCTCGGAGACTGGGCGCCAAAAGTTATTGGTATCCTCTTTGAATTAGCATTTGTATTTCTTCTCTTTTCAGTACCTTTTATTGATAAGAATCCAGAGAGGGCCTACAGGAAAAGACCTATAGCAATCGGGCTTGGAATACTCTTCGCACTTATATTTATGCTATTTACTGTATGGGGACATATCTCGTAATTTAAAAATGAAAAATGAAAAAATAAAAAATAACAGTTACTACAGTTATGCATTTCTTTTCTGTTTTTGCATAGTCACAC
>JAHFER010000208.1 GCA_023248365.1 Nitrospirota bacterium | reverse complement strand
TAATGAACAGAAAAGGACTTTTTGTGATGATTTGCTCTGTGTACTCCATTTGTATCGTTTCTATTTTTAAAGTTTTAATATTTTGAGGTCACAGATAAATATCTCTATTCTGTAGATATTTTTAATTTATTTTCACTCTGTGTGCTCTGTGGTTTTATGTGTTCCCATATTTAACGTAAGTCTTTTCTCGTAATGAATGTATAAAACCCTTCGCTGGATAACGCTTCTGCCAGCTCTTCAGCATCTCTTAACTCTTTAGTTAAGCCCACCCTGACCCTGTAGAACCGCTTTTCATTGGTTTCATATTGCACAATGTATACGTCCGGATATTTCCTTGCCAGGCGGTCTCTCAGCCTCTGTGCATTTTCCTCCATAACAAAGGCGCCGACCTGAACAGTAAAATCCGTTATTATCTCTCCCCACTTCAATACCTCAATCTCTACAGAGGTTGTACCACCACGAACCATATCAATAGATTCTGCTGCTGAATAGGAAAGATCTATTATCCTGCCTTCGACAAATGGCCCGCGGTCATTTATCTTGACTACTACAAAACGGCCGTTTCCCACATTCGTAACCTTTGCAATAGTTCCGAGAGGCATTAATTTATGTGCTGCAGTGAGATCATACATATTGTATATTTCACCGCTTGAAGTAGGACGACCTTGAAAATCTCCTCCATACCATGAGGCAACACCCCTTTCAACATAACCGGCAGCAAAGGGGGGCCTGTATACCGGTAAGGTACATGCAGAAATTATAATAGTAAGTACAACTATAAATAACGGTGATAAATTATAGGACTTCTTCATCTTCCTTCTCTGCTAAGGTTACGACTCCAACTACCCTGTCATTTTCATCTATATCTATAAGCTTTACGCCCTGTGTATTTCGGCCAATTATGGAAATATCCCTTGTCTTCATCCGTATTATCTTTCCGGCAGTGGTAAGAATCATAATCTCATCTTCATCTGACACCTTTATGGATGAGACTGCCTTGCCGTTTCTTTGAGAACACTTGATTGTAAATATTCCCTTTCCTCCGCGCCCCTGCATCCTGTATTCGGAAAGATCTGTACGTTTCCCAAATCCATGTTCTGTTACAGTCAGGATGGTAGAATTATCATGAACCACCACCTCCATACCCACAACAAAATCATCGTCGTCAAGCGCTATACCTTTAACACCTCTTCCAACCCTTCCAATTGTCCTGATTTCGCTTTCATTAAAACGTATAGACATACCATTATTTGTGCTCAACAATATTTCCTGAGAACCGGTAGTCAACCTTACTGTAGTCAGTTTATCATTCTCATCAAGGAGGATTCCTATAATACCTCCTGTTCTTATGTTGCCGTATGCCGCCAGAGGTGTCTTCTTAATGACCCCCTTTATAGTAGACATGATTATATACTTGTCACTGCTGAATTCAGATACTGACAGAACAGCCGTTACCTTTTCATCTTTGTTTAATTGAAGGAGATTTACAATAGCCTTTCCCTTTGCAAGCCTGCCGGCCTCGGGTATCTGGTACACCTTCATAATGTAAACCTTTCCACTGTCTGTAAAGAACAGCAGATGATTATGGGTAGAGGCCACAAAGAGGTGTTCAACAAAGTCCTCTTCTTTGGTCTCCATCCCGATCTTTCCTTTACCACCCCTCTTCTGACTCCTGTATATCGTCACAGGGTTCCTCTTGATATATCCGGTATGGGATATTGTAATTACCATATCCTCTTCAACTATGAGATCCTCAATTGATATCTCCTGGGTTTCCGGTATTATCTCTGTTCGTCTCGGATCTGCGTATGCCTCTTTTATCTGTAGTAATTCATCCTTGATTATCTGCATAACAAGAGATTCACTGCCAAGGACAGAATTGAGATAAGCAATCTTCTCAAGAAGCTGTCTGTACTCTTCTTCAAGCTTTTCTCTTTCAAGGCCGGTGAGTCTCTGGAGTCTCATATCAAGAATAGCCTGGGCCTGGATTTCGGTTAAGGTAAATCTGGCCATCATGGAAATCCTTGCCTCTTCAGGAGTTCGTGACCCTTTAATCAGGGCAATCAGTTCATCTAAATTAGAAAGCGCTATCTTTAGTCCCTCTAATATGTGAGCCCTCTCCTCGGCCTTTCTAAGTTCATACTGGCTCCTCCTGATAACTATTTCGCGGCGGTGTTCAATAAAGTAATGAAGCACCTGTTTGAGGTTTAGCACCCTGGGCTGATTATGCACAAGGGCAAGCATTATGATACCGAAACTGCTCTGCATCTGTGTATGCTTATACAAATGGTTGAGAATTATAGCAGCCTGCTCTCCACGCTTTACTTCAAGTACGATACGCATACCGTCCCGGTCTGATTCATCCCTGATCTCAGATATACCTTCAATCCTTTTATCTCTGACAAGTCCTGCAATATATTCAATTAGCTTTGCCTTATTTACCTGATAAGGAAGTTCAGTAACTATTATGCTCTCTTTTTCAGTCCTGGAGTGTGTTTCTACCAGGGACCTTGCCCTCATCTGTATTATGCCCCGTCCTGTCCTGTATGCATCCTGAATACCCTTTAATCCATGTATAAAACCGGCGGTGGGAAAATCCGGCCCCTTGATTACCCCCAAAAGCTCTTCAACTGTGGTATCCGGATTATCTATACATAGTATGACGCCATCAATTATCTCGCCGAGATTATGCGGCGGAATATTTGTGGCCATTCCTACGGCAATACCTGAGGACCCGTTTATTAACAGGTTGGGTATCTTTGTTGGCAGTACTGTTGGTTCTACCATAGAACCATCATAGTTAGGGGCAAATGCTACAGTCTCTTTATCCAGGTCAACAAGCATTTCACCCGTGATTCTTGCCATGCGTATCTCTGTATATCTCATGGCAGCAGCAGGGTCTCCGTCAACAGAACCAAAGTTTCCCTGTCCATCTATGAGCATATACCTCATAGAAAAGTCCTGGGCTAGCCTGACTATAGTATCGTATACAGCTACATCTCCATGTGGATGGTATTTACCGATTACATCACCGACGATCCTTGCGGACTTTTTATACGGTCTGTTCCAGGGAACTCCCATCTCATACATGGCAAACAGGATACGCCTGTGAACAGGCTTTAACCCGTCCCGTATATCAGGAAGCGCCCTGCCAACTATAACGCTCATTGCATAGTCAATATAAGATGACCGCATCTCTTCTTCTATGCTTACTGGTATCTTTTTTTCACCACCAATTGCCAATTCTAATCCTCCAATAAAATCGTGAAACGTGTCCGTAATTCGTATCCGTAAAACATAAAACGGACACGGTCACGTTAGCCGGACACGGAATTACACATCCAGGTTCTTCACATCCCGTGCGTGCTGTTCAATAAACCGCCGCCTCGGCTCTACCTGATCCCCCATTAATATGGTAAATATCTCATCCGCAACAATACTGTCATCCAATGTTACCTGAAGAAGTGTCCTTGTCTCAGGATTCATAGTGGTCTCCCAGAGCTGGTCCGGATTCATCTCTCCAAGGCCTTTATATCTCTGAATATTCAGCCCCTTTTTGCTAACCTCCATTACAAAATCGAGAAGAGCAGCAGAGGTCTCAATGGTACTTTCCTCATCCTTGAGGCGTATCTTGTACGGAGGACCTCCAAGGCCTGTCTTTGTTGGAGACAGGGCCTTTATCTCTCTAAACTCAGGGCTTGAAATAAAGTCTTCATCTATTACCATCTTTTGATGGCTGCCGGACCTTTTTATTTCTACTTCAAGCTTGTATGAAACATGTTCTTCATCACTTGTAACATCAAATTCTATTGAATCCCCGGGACGCCTTGATGTAAACCGTTCTTTAATACGCCCGATTATATTCTCCACAGAATCCCTGTCCTTGAGAGATTCTCTTTCTATATCCATATGGGCAATGGTACTTATTACATCAGGGTCAATCTGTTTCTTTGAGATCTGGTCTAATAATCCTTTGTATGATACAAGTTTGCTCAGGAGTTTTTCTAATTTCTCTCCCTTAAGATAAGCATTTCTTTCCTTATCCCATACCTCTATCTCATCTGAGG
>JAHFER010000207.1 GCA_023248365.1 Nitrospirota bacterium | reverse complement strand
ATTGTATCATTTATATAATACCAATACAAACAACATAATGGTCATGAAGACTGTCTTCTGTGTCTGATGAACTCCACGATACCCGGCAGTATTGATATAAATATTATTGCCAATATTACTACGCTGAAGTTCTGTTTTACAATCGGAAGACCACCGAAGTAATATCCCCCGAAGACAAAGATAGCTACCCACGCAATCCCGCCTGTAATATTGAATAAAGCGAACCTGCTGTATGACATAGTGCCAACCCCTGCAACAAAGGGCGCAAATGTCCTTACAATCGGGATGAAGCGTGCCAATATTATGGTCTTGCCGCCGTACTTCTCATAGAACCTGTGGGTCTTGTCAAGATACTCCTTCTTAAAGATACGGCTGTTATTATTTTGAAATACTTTTGGCCCCATCCTCCTGCCGATGTAGTAATTAACTGAATCGCCGAGTATAGCCGCACCGCACAAAAGCAGGAATAACAGCCTGATGTCCATCATACCCATGCCGGCGAAACTACCCGCTGCAAACAGTAGCGAATCCCCCGGCAATAACGGTGTTATTACAAGACCTGTTTCACAAAAGACAATCACAAAAATTATTAGGTAAGTCCATACGCCGTAATTCTGGATTACAATATTCAGATGCTTATCCAGGTGGAGGAATATCCCTATAAATTTGCTTAATATTTCCATTTCATTCCTTATAGTTATAAAATGTGTATTTTAACCTATTAGCCATATAATATCTATGAAAAAAAATCCTTGACAACTCCATTAGAATAATAGTAATTTTATAACTAAATTAAATTTCTTTCGTAACTGACGGAATAAAGGTGGCCAACCACCGGGGAGCGGAAGAGTAATAGCGAGTTTAGCCGGCCGTCTGGGCAGTAACACAAAAAAATTGCATATTGTGTTATATATCCAGACGGCTTTTTATTTTAAAATGAAAATTAACCACAGAGCACACAGAGATTAATTATTATTAAAACCTTAATCTCAGCTTTAATTCTCTGTGTTCTCCAGTTAAATATGTTTGGTTATAGTAATCAGGTATTAAAGAAATGAGTGCACAGAGTATTATTGTAGAAGGGGTCTTTTTAAAAAAATATTATTTTTCTGTGTTCTCTGTGGTTAAAAACGGGGGTTTTCGGATGAACAAGGAAGAGGTGTTTGATGAGTAAAGGTTTCAGAATGGCTGTATTGGTAAAACAGGTGCCGGATACCAGCAGTGTGGCCGGTGTCAATCCGGATGGCACTGTTGACAGGGCACGCGCCAAAAAGATGATGAACCCCTATGATAAATATGCCCTTCAAAAGGCGCTTGAGATAAAATCCGCCTATGGCGGGGAAATAATTGTTATATCAATGGGGCCCCCGCCTGCTATTGATATTTTATATGAGGCGCTGGAATATGGGGCAGACAAAGGATATCTGCTGACAGACAAGCAACTTGCTGCATCAGATACCCTTTCTACGGCATACGCCCTGTATAACGTCATACAGTTTCTGGGAAAAGTGGATATTGTATTTACCGGCCTGCAAACAACTGATGGGGATACGGCACAGACAGGTCCTCAAATAGCAGAGCGATTAGATATACCTCAGGTGACTTACTGCGAGGAACTGGAGATCAACAATGGCCGTGTCAGGGCCAGCAGGGTGATAGAAGGAGGCAAACAGTGGCTTGATTTACCTCTCCCCTGCCTGATAACCGTGGCCAACTCTGCCGGCAAAATCGGACATAAAAGGTTTGCCAATGTATATAAAATGAAAGAACTTCTGCGCGACAAAGAATCCCTGAGTAAAATGGTGTTTGTAGTATCCTTAGCGGATATAGGCGCTGATCCAAACCTTACAGGTCTTGCAGGATCACCGACAGTTGTAGGAAAGACATGGAAGCTGGGAGAGATAGGAGGTTCCTGCGTAATGTTTAAAGGTGAATCCCCTGCACATGAAGTGGAGCTGCTGGTTAACCGCCTTATTGAGAACCACTGCGGAATAGAGGAGTTGTTGAAATGAATCAAATAGCTGATGTACTGGTAATAGCTGAGCAGATCCAGACAGATCTGCAGTCAATATCACTCGAGCTTCTCGGCGCAGCCCGCCAGCTTGCAGGGAAGCTGGGTGTTGGAGTACAGGCCATTATAATGGGCCATAACATTGGAGATATTCCGCAGACACTTATTCACAGCGGCGCAGATGAGGTTTTTGTCGTTGACCAGCCGGAGCTTGCAGAATATACCACGTTAACTTACAGACGGGCTTTAATAACTGTACTGGAGTCTTTGCCAAGGACGCCTCACATCATCCTGTGCGGGGCAACAACCATCGGGCGTGACCTTGCCCCGCGTATTGCCGCATATTTTAAGACAGGCATGACGGCTGACTGTACAGAGCTGGATATTGGTGATTACGAGCATAAAAGCAAAGTTGACCCGTCAAAGATAGGGATATATCACAACTGTCTTTATTCCATCCGGCCAAGCTTTGGAGAAAGCCTTAAGGCCAGGATTATCGGCCCCTGGAGAAACCCGCAGATGGCCACTGCCAGGTCCGGCGCTATGGAACCTATTCAGCCGGACACAAGCCGTTCAGGAAATATTGTTCCTGTGAAGGTCAATTTTCAGGAAACCGATTTCCGTGTAAAGGTCATAGAGACCATCCGCGATGTTGCTTCAAATGTTGATTTGACAAAGGCAAAGGTAATAATCTCCGGAGGTTTCGGACTTGGAGGACCTGAGGGGTTTGATATTGTACGGGACCTTGCATCCGTTTTTAAAGATTCTGCTGTTGGTTCTTCCCGAAGGGGGGTAAACGCCGGATGGATTTCCTATTCACATCAGGTAGGACAGACCGGTAAGACTGTACGTCCTGAGCTTTATATAGCCCTTGGCATATCCGGCGCAATTCAGCACAGGGTTGGTATGGGGAAATCCAAAACTATAATTGCAATTAATAAAGATGAAAGCGCCCCGATATTCCAGTATGCCCACTATGGAATTGTGGGGGATCTGTTTGTAGTAGTGCCACTTTTAAAAGAGCAGTTTAAAAAAGCCTTGGCTTCAGCAGGGAGGGGTTAGCAGTGTCTAATTATATTGAGTATGATGTCCTTTTGGTAGGGGCAAGCCTTTCAAACCTAACATTGGCTTACCGGCTCGTAGAACTTACAAATTCTCCTGTACGCATCGCCGTAATAGAAAAGAGTATTCATATAGGCAGTCATCTGATTTCAGGCGCCTTATCAAATCCAAGAGTAATAAAGAAATTATTTCCTGACTGGGACAAGGGGGAATTCCCGCTTGAGGGTATCTGCAAAGAAAGCTACCTGAGCGTAGTTGGAGTTAAGGGGTGGGAAGATGTTCCGCAGGACCTTACGCCCCCTTATTTTAAGAAGGAAGGCTATGCAATTCTCAGCATATCTGAAGTGGCAAAATACATGGCCGCCAAAATAAAGGAAAAGGCAGATGCAAAGCCTGATGTAGTGGTAGACATATTTCCGGGGTTTGCAGGAAGAGAGATTATATACAATGGTTCCCGTGTTGCAGGAGTACGGGTAGATGACACAGGAACACCAGAGCAGGATATTTGCTATGCAAAGGTAGTAGTTTTTGGTGATAAAGGATTTCTCTCACGTGACCTTATACAGAAGTTCAATCTGCGCAAACATGGTCAGACCTACGCAGTTGGTGTCAAGGAGATCTGGGAGGTCAATGATAATTATGAGGGTAAGGTATGGCATACTGTGGGCTACCCTCTGGCCCCCGGCCACATTGGGGGCGGTTTTGTCTATGGCTGTAAGAATAACAAGGTTATTATCGGAGAGGTGATGGGGTTGGATTTTGCCAACCCGAATATCCGTCCGCAGCAGGTCTTGCAGGATTTTAAGAAACACCCCTTTGTTCAGAATATTATAAAAGGAGGGAGGCTGTTAAAGTACGGCGCCTCAGTCCTGCCGGAAGGCGGCTACTACTCCCTGCCGGAGAGCTTTGCAGTGGATGGCGCCATGATGGTTGGAGATGCACTTGGCACACTTGATGTGAGACGATTCTCAGGCGTAGATAAGGCCATGGAGTCAGGTTATATTGCGGCTGAGGTTATCGCAGGCGCACTGAC
>JAHFER010000206.1 GCA_023248365.1 Nitrospirota bacterium | reverse complement strand
CGATTGCCTCCCTCACCTCTTCAGCAGTCCGCAGATGGCCGTAATGAATGGGATTGAAGGTCCCCCCGAAAATGCCTATTTTTTTATCATCTCTTTTAAGGTAGAACAATCTATTCACAGTTGTTGCTGATTAATAACCAGCTTCACTTAAGCCCCATTTTTTTCAATGCCTCATCTCCGGACCCTTTTGCTGCCGGTGCCTCTTCCGGCAGATAAAGCATTACCCCGCCTTTAACAGGCCTGATTGCAATTTTCCCTTCCTGTGCCAGGCGATTCGTTACCTCAACAGGATTTTCTCCGCTAAAGTATTTCTTGAATGCATCATTAAATCCTGAAAAAACAGTATGAATACCCTTGTACCCCTCTTTTCTCAAACTAACAACAGCCTTTCTAACAAACTCTTCATGATTCATCTTTTCTGACATCTTTCCCTCCCTGTGCTATAAAATTAATTTAACCAAACATGAAGTTATGAAGCTGAGAAATTCAGAAGTTACTATAAAACCTCAACTTCTTATCTTCGCAAATTCCTCTATCCCAATAAACTGCCCTATATCATCCATAGACTTAGATATTTTACACTCTGGAAGGGATTTTAGGAAGTGTTTGCCGTATCCCCTTGTCCTGATCCTTGGGTCAAGTATCGCCACCACACCCCTGTCTGTTTTTGTCCTGATAAGTCTTCCGAATCCCTGTTTAAGCAGGATGATTGCCTGTGGTATCTGATAGTGGTAAAAAGGATTTTTGCCTTCCCTTGCAAGAGCCTCGACCCTCGCCTCAACCACGGGTTCATCGGGGACAGCAAAAGGCAGTTTTGTTATGACAACACATTGGAGGTCATCTCCGGGTATGTCAATCCCTTGCCAAAAGGTGTATGTGCCAAACAGGGCTGAATGTTTATCTTCACGAAATTCTTGCACCAGCCTATAACTATCCATATCGCCTTGCAGCAGCACTTTCAGGCCGGGTATATTAATTGTATTGCCGGCCTTTATTAGGAGGTGATAGTTGGTAAAAAGCACAAGGGTCCTTCCCATTGTAACACTGAGGATTTCATATATGTGCCTTATAAGGTCATCTTCAAATTCCTCTGTGTTCGGCTCCCTGATATTACCGGCCAGATAAAGCATGACCTGTTCCTTATAATCAAAGGGCGAGTGGAGCAAGAGGCTTTCAGCGTCAGGCAGTCCCAGTCTCTCTTTTATATAATCAAAACTTTTATCGGTTGAAAGGGTGGCAGATGTCATAACAGCAGAATAGACTACATCAAAGACCTGCGCCTTGAGTTCGGATGCTATATCTACGGGCGTGGCAATAAGCCTTAATCTCCTGCCGTCTTTCTCTGCCCAATAGACATGGTTTTCCAATTCCTGCCCAAGTATTATCCTTAAAGACAGTGCAAGCACTTCACTTCTCAAGGCAAGGGCGCTTATCTCTTTTTCTTCATCGTCATTATTAGATGACATCTTAAGCATCTTAAGCTCATCGGCGAGATTGGCGAGGGCATCTGAAAGGTCATTTTTTATGAAACATTTCTCATGAATCCTGAGAGTAGATGAATCCTTCAGTCTTTCGGAAAGCTCATTAAAAAACACCTCCCCGTGCATTCTGACCATATTTACAGTTGTCCCGAGTTCTATGGACAGGTTCGGGGTCAGCCAGTTAAGCCGGGCTGCCAGCCCTTTGCCATGAGGACTCAGAATGGCATCAAGCAGATTTCTGAGCTTGTAATTTGAGACCTCTATGCCGAGATAATCCGAGGCAACATCCTCAAGCTCGTGGGCCTCATCAAAGACTACAGGGCCAAATGAAGGAAGGACATTCCAGCCGGACACAACATGCGCGAAAAATAGATGATGGTTTGTGACGAGAATATGCGCTTTTCTCTCTTCTGCCTTTGCCCTTTGATAAAAACAATCATTGAAATTCCTGCACTCCCTTCCATGACAAAGGTCGCTTTCTCTGCAGACCTTCTGCCACAGTTTGTGAGGCACATCTACCTCAGACCTGATGCCCGTTGATGTCCTCTTTACCCATCCGAGGAGGACATTGATCGGTTCTGCCTCGTCCGTATCAAACAATCCATAATACCTTGCCTGTCCCAGTCTCCTCAGACAAACATAATTTTCACTGCCGATGCAAAGGGCAAATCTCATGTCATTGAAGACATTGTCCCTCAAAAAAGGCAGGTCTTTTTCAACAAGCTGTCTCTGCAATGCCTTTGTATAGGTGGATACCACTGCCCTCCTGTTGCCTGAATCATCTGAATTATTTATATCTATTACCCATTCTATGAGGGATATAAGATAGGCGAGGCTTTTGCCCACTCCCGTGCCTGCCTCGACAATGAGATGTTCTTTGTTCTTTAACGCACTGGCAATGGCCTCAGACATCTTTAACTGCTCTATGCGTGGTTCGTAGCCGTCAAGCGCTTTTGAAAGAATGCCTGTAGCGCTAAAGAATCTATCCATGCTTTTGCCCTGACATAAATTGCTCCATTCAGTTATTCATCTTGATTGATTGTTAAATAAATAATCAGAGCAAGGCTTAATAAGGCTATAAACCCTATGACAGTCATGTTTCATCAAGTTTAATCTCTTCATTAAAGGTAATAGCTTTTTGCTTTCTTAAATCATCTATCTTCTTTAGTGGTCTTTCGAGCATATTACTCCTCGTGGTAACAAGGAGGTCATACTCCTTTTTTGCGTCTTCAAGCCTTTTGCCCATTACTTCAAATTTTTCTTTATAGAAGCCCCATTGCTTAGAAAACTCTCCGAGTAATTTAAGTATCTCAGATGCTGTTTGTTCGAGATTGAAGTTTGCAACTGCCTGTCTTACAACCGCAAGCACGGCATAAAGCGTAAAAGGCGAGCATAAGATAACCTTCTGTCTCAGCGCCTCATCCATTATTGTTGCATCAGCCTCGTTTATAAAGCTATAGACCTGTTCATTTGGAATAAAGACAATGACATAATCGACTGTATTGTCAGCCGTATCTATATAAGCGCGGTTTGTAACCTGCTTGATCATTGTCTTTGTATTTCTGAGAAGCTCCTCCTTGAATCTTTTTTTGTCATGTTCGGTCTGTGCATCGAGGTAGTGCTGATAGTTCTCAAGTGGGAACTTGACGTCCATATTTATCTTCAAATTATTGGGCAGGAAGAATGTATAGTCAGGCCTGCTTGATGAGCTTTCCATAGTTTTTTGTTTGATATAGTTAATCCCTTCTACCATCCCTACAAGCCTGAGGATATCTTCTGCCATACGCTCGCCCCATTCACCCCTCTTTTTCGAGCTTGCAAGGGCATGTTTTAAATGCTCTGTTGTATCTTTGAGTTTTGAAGCGATATCAGCGTGGTGTTCGACAAGTGCAGAGACTTTAATATTCCCTTTTTCAACATCGATTAATTTCCCCTGCATCTCTGCGAGGGTCTTTGTTATTGTCACGATGCTCTGGTCTATAAGCTCCTTCTTGTTTTCAAGTTCCTTTTTGCCCTCAATGGTTTTAGATTCGAGTGTTTTCTCTGCAAGTTTCAGAAATTCGGCAGAGTTCTTAGAAAGGGCATCTAAAGAGATAGTGGCCAATTTATCAGAAACCCACGTCTCCATCATCTTAAGATTTTTTTCCGCCTCTTGATACCTCGCCTCTATGGAAGCTTTAGCTTGTTTTTCATCTGTAAGTTCAGTGCGGGTTTTGGATAGCTCGGAATCTTTTTCTGTTATCTGCTTTCTCAGTTCATCATTCACTGCCTCGGTACTTTTTGCTCTCGAACCTGCAAAAAGCCATACAACAAGCCCGCCGACCAAAATACCAACTATAAGGGAAACAAGCGTCATCCCTGTTATCATCTAACTACCTCTGGTATTATCATCCACTCCACCGACCAGTGACTGCCTTCAAATCTTTTCAGGCACACAATACCTCCCATCTTGAAGTCTACTACAGGACTAAACCTTTTCATAAACCCACACCCTTCCGCCATTTCTTATTTCATCAATTCTCTTTACAAGCCTTTTCTTATGAAGGTTCAGCAGTCTTGTCCCGCTTGTGTTATCTTCAAGTTTAAGGGATTCAGAGAGTTCTTTGGCGGTTATTTTACCCTTTTT
>JAHFER010000205.1 GCA_023248365.1 Nitrospirota bacterium | reverse complement strand
TGGAGATAAGAACCGTGCCAATGGAAAATATCACAGCAATTGCCATAAGAAATCTGGATGATCGTATTAACCGTATTGCAGCCAAGGCAGTTGCAAGGGCAGCTGTAAAGAAGATACTGGCTGTTGCCATAGAGCAAAGGGTGGAAAAGGATAGCGGGCCTCTGGCAGGTTTTCTTGCAGGCGCAGTGGCAAATGCAGCCGCCTTTGCCACTGAACAGGCGGACAAACGCAGTTGGCGAACCCTCCCTGATGAAATACAACTCGCCAGAATCACCGCACCACCGGGAGCGTATAATTTAGAGATAAAATATGTTGGGAAAAATGGCGGCTTTGTTGGGCATAAGGTGATTCCCAATATAGTTATTAAAGCAGGGGAGAAGAGATTTGTAAGTAACAGGATGGTAAGATGATAGGTATAGAACTGAATTAAGGATGACACAACAACGGTAGAATAGGGATAGGCCTTGAAATATCAGTTTTTAGATTTCCTCAAACTTTGCCCGCAAAAAAACGTAATATTTCAAGACCCCTCTGCCCCCTCCATACTCACCTGTGTGCATGGGGTTAAGAAAGGATGCAGCTCGTCGGTATAGCCCACAGGCGATCACCAAGTTGGACTGCCTTAGTACCATTATAGGCGAGGATTGCGGCTATACATTGCGATGAAGCAGGGGGTAAAGGTGGGTTTGTTGTTGAAAGGAATGTCTTTAGTCCCGTTAGGTCTTTAGGCTCCCACCTGGAGCCGCCCTTAACCTCTATTGCAATACACTTGTTACCATCCTCAATAATAAAATCCACTTCATGCCGTCCCTGAATATTCCAGAAATATAGTTGTGCCTCAGGCCAGCAGGAGTCTATTATCCCTGCCAGATTTTGGGCAACATAAGTCTCCAGCATTGCTCCTCTTAATGGTTCTGAATCAAGACTCTTAATTCCTGATAGATAACAGGCAAGGCCGGAATCACTGAAATAAAGTTTTGGGGATTTTATAATCCTGCTTGAGCGGTTGCTCAAATATGGACTGAGGCGGTATATAATGAAAGATGCCTCAAGAATAGAAAGGTATCTTGAGGTGGTTGTTACATTCAGTTTTGCATCCCGTCCAATCTGGCTTGTACTTAAAACCTGACCTGTCCTCATTGCTGCAAGGTGCAGCAGGTGCCTGAATTGAATGATACTGCCAACCTGGCTGAATTCACGAACATCTCTTTCAAGATAAGTCTGTTCATAACCTTTAAACCAGTAGTTTGTTGTTTTTAATCCTCCGAGATAAACAGAAGGCATGCCGCCCTGCAAAATATCTTCAGAAGTAATCTGTGTTTTCGCTGTTGACAGATTCCTGATATTCGGGAGCTTTTGTTGTTCCATGAGGATTTTTAAAAATGGCTTATCCTGAGTTCTTTCCGTGATCTCCCGTCTGTTAAAAGGGTGCATTGTAAAATAGACCGCCCGGCCTGCAAGGCTCTCTGAAATACCTTTAAGAATTGCAAAATTTGCTGATCCGGATAATAAAAACTTACCGGCTGTTCTCTTTCTGTCAACGTGTCTCTTGATCGCTGTCAGTATTTCAGGACACTTCTGTGCCTCATCAATAGTAAGAGGTTCATCTGATTCTATAAATCTATCAGGGTCTTCCCTTGCTGCCTCAAGATGGGCAAAGTCGTCTAATGTAACATATCTTCTTTTTTTTAACCCCGGCTCTTCCTGCAGGAAAGTGCTTTTGCCTGTCTGCCTCATACCTGTCAGGACAACAACAGGCATTTCCTTTAACGCCCCCCATATAGTACCGGCAATGTCACGACTTATATATCCTGTCATAATTTAACATAGTATAGTGACATTATGACCAAGTCAAGGATTTTTTATTATATATAATGTAATATTTCTGATCCCAGATGCACATGCTCCACGCCCTATCATAACCCCCTGACCTCCCACGTATCCGTGTTTATATCCATGTCTTCTCCAAGAGGTCCGGCAGGGAGGCCTGGCAGAGGAAATATCCTGCCGCATATTGGATATATAAATCCGGCGCCTGATGCAATCTGTATGTCTTCTACCGGCAGGATAAAGTCTTTTGGTGCACCCAATAATTTTGGATCATGGGATAGGGAGCGCTGGGTCTTTGCCATGCACACAGGCAGATTATTAAGGCCGAGTTTTTTTATAAGCTGTAATTTTTCAATTGCCGGCTGAGAAAATTCAACACATTTAGCCCCATACATAGTCGTGGCAATCCTGTTTATCTTTTCCTCTACGGGCATGTTCAGTTCATACAGGAAATGCCGCGATTTAGCTGGTGATGCAGGGTATTGGCATATCTCTTCAACAATCTTTCCTAATTCAATTGCTCCGGTTCCACCGTCCTTCCATGGAGTCACTGAAACAGAGGGAATACCCATTGATTCTACCTCTTTGATGATATAAAGGATTTCATCACTGGTATCGTTATCATATCTGTTAACAGTAACAACAGCCGGTACTCTGAAAATTTTAACATTTGCAATCTGCTTTTTCAGATGCGCCATGCCGCGTTTAATTTCGTCAATACCGCCATCAGGATTTCCGCCGTGTTCCTTAAGGCTTCTTACTGTGCACACAATTACTGCACAATCCGGATACAAATCTCCTGTACGGCACTTTATGTCAATCAGTTTTTCAAACCCAAGATCAGCGCCAAACCCGGCCTCAGTTATTACATAATCAGCCAGCGAGAGTGCAAGCTTGTCCGCTATTATAGAGCTGATTCCCGGGGCTATGTTTGCAAACGGCCCGGTATGTACGAATACAGGTGTACCTTCTGATGTCTGCACCATGTTTGGCCTTAAAGCGTCTTTAAGAAGAACAGCCATAGCCCCTGCACATTTAATATCCTCGGAGAAAACCGCTTTGCCATTTTTATTCAGGGCAGCAATAATACGCCCGAGCCTCTCCCGCATGTCTTTTAAAGAAGCCGATAATGATAATACAGCCATTACCTCTGATGCCTCTGTCAGGACAAATCTTCCGGGATGAGGAAACCCATTACCCTTTTCCTTTGCACCCACTGTAATCTCTCGCAGTGCACGGTCATTTATATCAACAGCCCTGGGCCAGAAGATGGAATCATTGGCGATATTGAGAGGGCTGTTTCTATAGACATGGTTATCTATGAATGAACTAAGGAGATTGTGTGCCGCAGTAACTCTGAAATTATCTCCTGTAAGTGATAAATTAACGGCCTCGTGAGGTAATAGCGTGGAATTGCCGCCTCCTGCCCCTCCGCCTTTAATGCCAAAGAGCGGTCCCAGTGACGGTTGTCTTAACGTAACAATGCCCTTTTTACCAAGCCGCTGCATAGCCATTCCAAGCCCTATGGCAACCGTTGTTTTACCTTCTCCTGAGCTTGTTGGGGTAATAGCAGTAACTACTATGTACTTACCCTTTTGCGGAGAAAACCTCTTCTCAAGCCCTGAGGGTGTTATCTTTGCGATATAAGAACCGTAGGTTTCTATATCTTCAGATTTAAGGTCAATGGATTTAGCTATTTCAGAGATTGATTTCATAAAAATCCTTGTTATGAGGTATTATCCTTTTAATCCTAAAACAGGTCAAGCTCAGGTCTCAGTTTCTCTTCTAAAGCCCTTCTAATTCTGTTACGGCTCAGGAAGACAATAATGCCGAAGATAAGTACGGTTATGGCACCGAATCGTATAGCAAATTCGGGGCCGTAGCGTTCTGTAAAAAAACCTGCCTCAAGATTACCCAGCGGAGATAGTCCTATGAACATGAGAACATAGATGGCCATGACCCGTCCCCGAACCCTGTCGTGTGCTATGCGCTGTATTGTGGTGTTTATCATTGAAAACTGAGAGAGAAGCCCAAGACCTGAGAAGAAGAGAAGAAAGGATGCTATCGCAATGGTCGTTGTAAACGTAAAGAGTATAAGGCTTATGGCAAAGACAGCATTACCACCAAGGATAAACCACGCTGGTCTGATCTTTCCTGAGAATGCAGATACTAATATCATGGCGACAACAGCGCCAAGACCGCCTGAGGAATAGAGATGCCCGAGTACGGTTGCATCGGCATGAAAAATATTCTGCGTTATAACAGGAAGCATTGAGAT
>JAHFER010000204.1 GCA_023248365.1 Nitrospirota bacterium | reverse complement strand
GGTGCAGCGACAAGCCCTTTTCTGTAAAAAAGGTGTAGTGTATAAGGCGGTCAATATCTACAGGCCCTATAGCCACCCCGCACATAAACGAATCCCTCAGTACATAGTCCATATTATCTACTGTATATATGCCGCCCATAAGGGGTTGAAGAAATAAAAGCCATCTGGGAATGTCCTGTGAATATCCGCTGGCCCCCTTGCCGATAAGAAATGCAAGGTATTCAGGTTTTAATTCTTCTTCAGCCTTAAACTCTCCGGAAGGACTCCGCCGTATTCTTTTTATAATATCCCCCAGTTCCCTGATAATAATCTTTTGGCCTACAGTCTCATGGGTTTCATCATATTCACTGAGTATATTGTCATCAAAGAAATGTCCGAAAGGTCCGTGTCCCACATCATGCAGGAGGGCGGTTACACGTAGAAGTTCCTCTATATAAGCCTCTGAAGGGCATTCTTTAAGGGCAGCATTTAAGGTTGGATAGAGATGTCTTCCAAACCTGCCTGCAATATGCATTGCACCGAGGGAGTGCTGAAACCTGCTGTGTTCTGCTGAAGGAAAGACCCACCTTGCGCTCTGAAGCTGACAGATATGCCTTAGCCTCTGCATCCATACAGAATCTATGAGGTCTTTCTCTGTTCTTTCATTTTCATCTTCCCTTGGAACTGTAAATGAGATGTAACTGTGAATGGGATCAGCTATCAGCGCTATGCCATCGTATGTAGTGGGTTTTAACATTTGAATTTTGAAATGTAGTTTTTAATTTTTCTATTTAATTTTTGAGATTGATATTTGTCGCCCTGGGCCCCCACGGAAGCTGCATTACTGAAAAATCAACAGATTCATTAACCGTTGCTTCCTCCCATTTACCACTTGAAATATCCTCCGGTAAAAACATATATCTCTGCCCATCATCTCCTGCAATAAAGCCATATGAGATGTCAGGAAAAATTTCTGCAATCTTTCCTCCTGCTGTTCCAACAGAAGCAGGTATCTGTAGGGGCTCTGGTTTTGTCACTGACACTGGCACTGTTTCTGACACTGACACTTGCACTGACACAGTTTCTGTTGCTGTGGGGGACGCTGGTAATGGCTTTACCTCGTTGTAATCTTCAATCCTTATAGCAGGCAGACTACCCCTGTAATGTTTATCAACAAAAAGCTTTATCACCTTCATGTGTTCGTAGATTGTCTTATATACATGTTCCGGCCTCTGTGAGAGCTTCAGCCCGGATATGTGAACAAGCCTGTTATACAGATGATTCAGTTCACTGTTTTCTATAGTCAATAATATTTCAAGTGTATCCTGCAGTGAAAGTTTACCTTTTTTTGTTTTTCTCTCATGCCCTTTTGTTATTAAATCAAGGGACCCCAGTTCTTTAATATCAGACGTATGAACTATTGGTATATCTTTATGTTTAAGGGACGGGTGGTTCCACTGGAGATACCCCTTGCCAAATGTGAGAGTTTCAGAATGACTCTTCTCATGGTTTGCAATGCCGGTCCAGAAATTATGTATCTCTTTATTTTCTTTAAAAAGGGAGGAAAATTTGTAATACATATTTGAGAGCCTTTTTTCAATCCCTATTGCAATATCAAAAACTTCGAATACATTCATGCAGCATACTTTATGGGGTCAGTTATTCCTGCCTCAATAAATCCTTTCTTTCTTAAAAGACAACTGTCACAACTCCCGCAGGCGATGCCTTCTTCCGGAGGGTCATAACAGCTATGGGTTATACTGAAATCAACGCCAAGCTCAATGCCTTTTTTTATTATCTCAGCCTTTGTCATATTAATCAATGGAGTTTTAATCTTTATCCTGTTTTTTCCTTCAACACCGGCACGGGTTGCGAGATTCGCCATATTCTCAAAGGCTTTTATATACTCGGGCCGGCAGTCAGGATACCCGCTGTAGTCTAAAATATTAACACCAAGATATATCGAGTCTGCCTCTATAACCTCGGCCCATGAAAGTGCAATGGAAAGAAAGATGGTATTACGTGCAGGGACATAGGTTACAGGAATTCCGTGTGACATTTCATCAACACCCCTGTCTTTTGGAACTTCAATATCTGATGTTAATGCAGATCCGCCAATTCCTCTTAAATCCACATCTATTATCTTATGCTCTTTTGCACTAAAAAAAGATGCTATCTTTAGCGCCTTATCAAGCTCAAGTCTGTGCCTCTGCCCATAGTTTATACTCAGTGCATAGAGGTCATAACCCTCTGACCGTGCAATCGCCATAGTAGTTGTGGAATCCAAACCACCGCTTAAAAGAATAACCGCCTTCACCCCGGAGGCCATGACATATGCCTGCCGCCAAGGACATGCACATGAAGATGATAGACCATCTGACCTCCCGCTGGATTACAGTTTATAACTATCCTATACCCGGGGTCTTGAATCTTCTTTATCTCTGCCACCTTGTTCACAACCATGCAGAGGTGAGCGATTAATTCCTTTTTATCCTCTCCAAGGTCATTAAATGTTGCAACATGCTCACGCGGAACAATAAGGACGTGTACAGGGGCCTGAGGATTAATATCATCGAAGGCAATACACAGTTCATCTTCATAAAAAATAGTGCTCGGGATCTCCTTTGACATGATCTTACAGAATATACAGTTGCTCACTTCTTCTTTCCCTCCTTCTTTTTCTTTTCGAATCCTGAAACCCCAAACCGATCCTCAAGTTCTTTATAAACATCCTGCGGGGTCAGGCCATGATAACCTAAAAGCACAAGCGTGTGAAACCAGAGGTCAGCGGCCTCACATATTATCTCACTCCTGTTATTGTTTTTAGAACTGATTAAAAGTTCTCCTGCCTCTTCAGGTATCTTTTTTAAGATCTTATCAACCCCTGAAGAATAAAGAGAGCTTACATAAGAGGAATTATCAGGGTTATTTTTCCTTTCGAGAATTACATCAAACACCTTATTCACGATACCGGATAATGGAGATTTATCTATATCCGGCACACCATCTTTTTCATATAATCCACGATGGAAACATGACCTGTTTCCGGTATGACATGCAACACCTACCTGCTCAACCTGAACAAGCAGGGTATCTCCATCACAATCATAAAGTATCTTTTTTACCATCTGGATATTCCCTGATGTTTCCCCTTTTTGCCAGAGCTTTCTTCTCGACCTGCTAAAGAAATGGGTGATACCGGTGTTTATTGTTGTCATGAGAGAATCCGCATTCATATAGGCCATCATAAGAACCATATAGGTACGATGGTCCTGTATAATCGCAGGAACAAGCCCTGTTTTATCAAATTTTACCTGCTTAATAATATCATCCATTGTATTTCATACCTCTTTCCTTTTCTTCCTTATTACTCATGGCCCATCACTCATTACATTCTTATAGATATCCCCCTGCCCTTCAGATATTCCTTAACCTCCTGGATTGTGTATTCCTGAAAGTGAAATATTGACGCCGCAAGTACGGCATCGGCCTTTCCTGCTGTAAGGCCCTCGTACAGGTGTTCCAGAGTACCTGCGCCTCCGGATGCAATCACAGGTATGGTAACGGCCTCAGATACTGCGTGTGTAAGTTCTATGTCATAACCATCTTTTCTTCCATCTCTATCCATACTTGTCAATAAAATCTCTCCTGCACCATATTCTTCCATCTTTTTCGCCCACATTATTACATCAATTCCTGCAGGTGTCCGGCCGCCATGGATATAAACCTCCCATGAAGGTTTTTGCGAATCAGATGCGCGCCGCTTTGCATCTATCGCAACAACAATACACTGACTGCCAAACCGTTCTGATGCATCTCGCACAAATTCGGGATTCTTAACAGCAGCGGTATTTATGGAAACCTTGTCTGCACCTGCCCTGAGAAGCGTTCTTATATCATCTGATGTCCGCACACCGCCGCCGACAGTCAGCGGCATAAAAACCTGTTCCGCAGTCTTTTTAACAACATCAATTATTATGGAGCGTTTTTCATGAGATGCAGTAATATCAAGAAAACATAACTCATCAGCTCCTGCCTTATTATATATACCTGCAACCTCTACAGGATCTCCCGCATCCCTAAGATTAACAAAGGATGTCCCCTTTACAACCCTGCCGTCCTTAACATCAAGACATGGAATAA
>JAHFER010000203.1 GCA_023248365.1 Nitrospirota bacterium | reverse complement strand
TCCTTATCAAATAAAAGTAAGCGTTGCTGTGTTACTTGTAGCGCTTCCTGCCGGGCTAGTCACAATGCAGCGATAGGTTGAACCGTTGTCAGCCAATGTTGCCGCCGGCGTTGTGTAAGATGCGGCTGTTGCGCCTGAGATATTCACACCGTTCTTCTGCCATTGATAAAATAAAGGCATTGCCCCTGTGGCCGCCACATTTAATGTCGCGGCCCGCCCCACTGTAACCACCTGGTTTACAGGATGAGTAGTAACAGTCGGCGGAACCGGCGCAACTGAGGAAGTCTTAAAAAGCGCTACATCATCAATGAAATACTGATCTCCGGCAGCAGCATAAGGGGCTAACCAGAACATCAACCGCCCATCGCTTACTGTCCCTGAAAAGCCTGTGGTAGTAAATTGCACCGAATATTCACTCCATGAAGGGGTAATGTTAAACACACTGTATGACAATCCATAACTGGTATATGGAGAACCATGCGTCTGCAAAACAACAGAAAGATCATGACCTTTATTGGAGTATGCCTTAAAGCTCAATATATATTCAGTGTCAGGCTCAAGTACCAGGCCTGCCTGATAGAGCTGGACATTGGTCCCTTGCTGGAGAATTTTAATGTGGCCGGCAAGAGGGCTTCCATAGCCAGGGGCATCATTTAAAAATGTGCCTGCGCCATTGGTATAAAATCCCCACGGGCTTGTTCCAGACTCAAAGCCGGGATTATTGAGAACATTATTATTAAAATCAGAAAGAAAAATGGGAGATGCGTTATTGAAGAAATAATTAACAGAGCCGGTAAATGCAGTATTATTAAAGGCATTACCCGCGAACACCCCTACTGATGTCACTGATATAGTATGTGAGAAGGTTTTGCTGATGTTCCAGACCACTCCATCGTAAGAATAGGATTGAGTCCACTGGTTTCCTGCCCGCTTTACCCTCATATAAAGCGGGATGGTAATGGGCGCCCCGCTTATTACACTATTATTCATGGCAGCAGGGTACCCGTTAATAAAACTTGCTGCAAAAATAAAGGTGTTTGTGCCGTCACTGTAAAAATCAAAGCGCAGGTAATTGTTGCTATCCTGTTCAATGATAACTCCCTGCATTTCATACCGTTCATTCACCGTAGAATCAAACCTGACCTCGAGATCATAATCAGTATTTCTTGCAGCCTGCATAATACGAGGGGCAAAGTTGCCGCCTGACCATACATCATGGGACGTGCCAGCCGGGACAGATATTTCTAAATTAGCGCCTGTCATGCTCAGAGTCGCATCTCCATAGGGATTAATAAATGTCCAGGTATTTGAATCAATGACCGCCGCATTAAAATCATCAGAGACTATACCTGATAAATCAGCCGAGGCAGCATTAAACCAGGTAAATATAAATAAAAAAATAATAATTGAATACACTAAACCTTTTCTCATTCCTTTTTTCCCTTTCTTAGGCTTCTGTTGTATGAGTCAAATTTGTTTTTCTAATTATAAAATATCTGCATAAAATAGCAGAACTATTTTTTTTTGTCAAAGTAACTTTTGCTTTATCAGAAGAATAAACTTGACATTGGCAGACAGAATATTTTATAAGTAATGTTAATTCAGGTGTGCCTAACTTTTTATTTTTTAAAATAGATAGTTAAGCCAAGAGGGAACCCTGTTAGAATCAGGGGTGGTCCCGCCGCTGTATCTGGGGACGAAAGCCGGAAGTTGGCCACTGGGGTGAGAATCCCGGGAAGGCTCGGTTAGTAGGATGATCCAGGAGCCAGAAGACCTGCCTGATAAAAATATAGAGACCAGTCCTCCGGAAATAGAGGGTATGGTGTATTGCCTCTGGATTGATGAAAAAGGGTAAAATCCTCAGGGCCCGTTTTGCGGCTTTGGGGATTTTTTGTTTTTGGGGTCTGAATAAAGAATGATATTTTCACACAGAGGCACAAAGCACACAAAGAATTTTAAAATTTTTAAAGCCTTTTCCTGTTTATTATTTTTCCTCTTTGTGTCCTTAGTGCCTTTGTGTGAGAAAAGGATTTTAATATGAAAAGATATTTTTACATTTTACTATTTTTTATAGTTATTATTGCACCATCTGGTTCCAATGCCGCTACTTTCACCGACGACCTTGGCAGGAAGGTTGAACTTGCAAAGAATCCTGAGCGGATTATTTCTCTCGCACCGAGCATTACTGAGACGTTATTCTATCTGGGTTTGGGGGATAAGATCGTTGGTGTTACGGATTTCTGTAACTATCCTCCGGAGGCCAAAAGGAAAACCAGTGTGGGCTGGATTATAAGTCCGAATGTTGAGAAGATTATTTCCCTTAAACCTGATCTTGTATTGGCAACAGCAGAGGGTAACAGACCTGAGATTGTAAGTACATTAGAAAGGGTGAAAATAAATGTTTATGTGATGAGTCCTCATAGTATTGAAGATATTCTGAAAGGTATTAAAGATGTAGGAGAACTTACCGGTCAGGCCGGGACTGCGAAAGTGAAGATAGCAGAGCTAAAACAGAGGATATATGCAGTCAAGAAGAGGGGAGAAGGTGCCAAAAAAGCAAGGGTGCTCTATCTTATCAGCACAGAACCTTTAATTACTGCGGGCCCCGGGAGTTTTTTACACAATGTGATTGAGACTGTTGGCGGAGAAAATATCATATCTTCGTCATCCAACAGATACCCGCAGATAACAATGGAAGAGATAGTGTTACGGGATCCTGAGGTTATTATTGTTCCGCCTGATCTTTTAGAGAATGTCCGTTCATGGAAGAACAGATGGGGAGGAATATCAGCAATTGAGAATAACAGGATATATTCAATAGACCCTGACATTATAAGCAGACCCGGCCCACGGATTGTAGACGGGCTGGAGGAAATACAGAGGATAATAAGAAATTAAAAAAGGCTATTAACCACAGAGTACACAGAGAAAGAAATTATAAATCAAAGAAAAAACTGCTTTTCTCTGTGCACTCATTAAGTTAATGAGATCCATTATTTTAATCAACAAATTTAATACTTGAGAACACAGAGGAATACTTGAAGTTACTATGGTTTTTTAGTTTTAAGATTTTTCCTCTGTGAACTCTGTGGTTATATTTTAAATTTTTATGCATACGCTTACTCCAAGACGCTGGTTATCATTAATATCCCTGCTGGGACTAATCTCCATTGCAGTGGTGTTTCTGTCTATGCTGTTTGGTTCAGATGCACTCAGACCTTATGAAGTCCTGAAGATGATACTGGCCCTTGTCAGAGGCCGGCACATTTCAGATACAGGCAGTATAGTCCTCTTACAGATAAGGCTTCCCCGCATACTCCTTGCTGCTGTTGTTGGCGGGGCGCTGGCTGTGGCCGGGGGGATGTTCCAGGCTGTTTTAAGAAATCCTCTTGCTGACCCTTATATATTAGGTATATCAAGCGGGGCCGCCCTCGGAGCGGTAATATCATCTTTTACTCATATCAACATGAGCATATATGGGATTGCATCAACTACCACGGTAATGGCTTTTACAGGGGCTATCCTGACGCTCTATATTGTATACAGGTTAAGCAGTATAGGGGGTAAAACCCCTCCGCAGACTATGCTCCTTGCAGGTGTTATGGTTAATGCAATCATCTTTGCCGCTATTCTGTTCCTGGCTTCTATGGGGAGTTCCAATCAGTTATACAAGGTCTTCTTCTGGCTGCTTGGTTATCTCAGTTCGCCTGATTATACCTCACTTATTGTTATCTCTTTATTTTCCCTTGCGGGGCTGATGATTCTGTTTGTCCAGTCAGGGTCTTTAAACATACTTACACTCGGTGATGAAACTGCGCAGACACTTGGGCTGAATGTGGAATCCATTAAGCGGCGGGTCTTTGTAGCAGGGGCGCTTCTTATTGCAGCAGCAGTGGCTATATGCGGGCCAATCGGATTTGTAGGGATTATGATTCCCCACACCGCAAGATTACTCATTGGGAATGATTACAGGTTGATGCTGCCGGTCTCTTTTATTGGAGGCGGGATATTTCTCATGATGGCTGATACATTTGCAAGGACGGTTATGTCTCCTGTTGAGATACCTGTCGGCATAGTAACATCCCTTGCAGGCGGGCCGTTTTTCCTGTACCTGTTGCGGAAGAA
>JAHFER010000202.1 GCA_023248365.1 Nitrospirota bacterium | reverse complement strand
CAGCCGGCAGCACTATGCGGTGTTGTGGGATTTAAACCTACATACGGAAGGGTATCCCGTTTTGGTCTGGTTGCATTTGCCTCATCCCTTGATCAGATAGGCCCCCTTACTAAAGATGTTACTGATTCTGCAATTTTATTAAACGCAATAAGCGGCCATGATAGTATGGATTCCACATCTGTGAACCAGCCGGTACCTGATTATCTAAGTATACTGGGACGTGATATAAAAGGGATGCGGCTTGGAATTCCACGGGAATATTTTATAGGGGGGCTTGCCCCTTCAGTAGAAAACAGTGTGAAGAAGGCTATCAAAGTGCTTGAGGGGCTTGGCGCTGTAACTGTGGATATTTCCCTTCCGCATACTGAATATGCAGTGGCTGTTTATTATATTATTGCCACAGCAGAGGCAAGCTCCAACCTTGCCAGATACGACGGTGTTAAATATGGTCACAGGGCCAAGGATGCGGTTGACCTTATTGATATGTATAAGAAGACAAGGGATGAGGGGTTCGGTACTGAGGTAAAAAGAAGGATAATGCTCGGGACCTATGTCCTTAGCGCTGGATATTATGATGCATATTACAAAAAGGCACAGCAGGTCAGGACACTGATAAAAGGTGATTTTGATAAGGCATTCGCACAGGTGGATGCCATATTAACACCAACGGCGCCGACACCTGCATTCAGGGTTGGTGAGAAGACCCAGAATCCTCTGGAGATGTATCTCTCTGATATATTCACAATATCAGTAAACCTTGCAGGGATACCGGGAATTTCAATACCATGCGGTTTTGCAGAAGAAGGGCTTCCTATAGGATTACAGATACTCGGCAAACATTTTGATGAAGAGAAGATATTGCAGGTAGCCTATGCATATGAGCAGGCGACGGAATGGCATAAGAAAAAGCCGGAGATAGGTACTTGACGCTGAAAAACGCACATCTGCGGCGTCAGGACTGCGGATTCGAGTTTCGACGTACAGGGAGTACGCCTCAACTCAAATCCTCGTCCTTCCTTGCACCTGGGCATTTTTGAGCGTCAAATTGATATATCATTAAAGGCTAAAGATAAAAGGAAGGAATAGAAGAGAGGGAGATGTTAGATAAGACTAAAGATAAATACGAGGTTGTGATTGGGCTTGAGGTTCATGCACAGCTGCTGACAAAATCAAAGATCTTCTGCGGGTGCAGTACGAAGTTTGGCGCATCTCCCAATACACAGACGTGCCCTGTATGCCTTGGTCTTCCGGGTGTATTGCCTGTATTGAATAAAGAGGTAGTGAACTTTGCCATTATGATGGGCTTTGCGACAAATGGTGATATTGCTCCGAACTCCCGTTTTGCGAGGAAAAACTACTTTTATCCTGACCTGCCCAAAGGGTATCAGATATCACAGTATGAACAACCCCTTGTAATAGGCGGACATGTTGATATAAGTATAGACGGCACTGTAAAGCGGATAGGGCTTACCAGAATTCATATGGAGGAAGATGCCGGTAAATCCATACATGGAGGCGGCGGGAACACAAGCCTTGTGGATCTTAACAGGACAGGTGTGCCCCTTATTGAGATAGTTAGCGAGCCGGATATCAGGTCATCTGAAGAGGCAGTAGAGTATTTGAAAAAGCTGAGAGAGATTGTACGCTATCTTGAGATATGTGACGGAAACATGGATGAGGGGAGCTTTCGCTGTGATGCCAATGTTTCAATAAGGCCGGTTGGAGAGACTACGCTTGGCACAAAGGCAGAGGTAAAAAACATGAACTCCTTCAAATTTATTCAGAAGGCGCTTGAGTATGAGATCGAACGCCAGGTTGAAGTAGTTGAAGGCGGCGGAAGAATAATACAGGAAACGAGATTGTGGGACTCAGACAAGGGAATCACAGTATCAATGAGGAGTAAGGAAGAGGCGCATGATTACAGATACTTCCCGGAGCCTGACCTTGTGCCTGTTGAGGTATCTGTAGAGTGGAAGGAGGAGGTCAGGAAAAGGCTTCCTGAACTTCCTGATGAGAAGAGGAATCGTTTTATAAGGGACTATGAGATCCCTGATTATGATGCAATGGTACTCACCTCGTCGAGGGCGCTTGCCGGATTCTATGAAGAGGCTGTAAGGGTATACAGAAAACCAAAGGCCATCAGCAACTGGATTATGGGGGACCTGCTTAGGGATTTGAATCTGGCAGGGATAGAGGTTGAACAGTCTCCGGTCAAACCGCATCAGATAGCCGCAATGGTAAAAATGATAGATGACGGTATAATAAGCGGAAAGATTGCAAAGACCGTATTTGAAGATATGTACAAGACAAGTAAAGACCCTGATGTTATTGTGAAGGAAAAGGGGCTTGTCCAGATTACTGATGAATCAGCGATAGAAGGCATTGTAGATAAGGTTATTGCTGAGAATCCGATACAGGCTGAGGCTTTCCGGGGTGGGAAAGACAAACTGATTGGTTTTTTCGTAGGACAGGTGATGAAGCTGTCAGGAGGAAAGGCAAATCCTGCGGCGGTTAATGAGATAATTAAGAGGAAGTTGAGTTAGATGTCAGAGGTTAGAAGTAAGATAATTAACCACAGAGACACAGAGGCACAGAGAAAAAATCAAAAATCAAAATTTTGAATTTTACTCTGAATTTTTAAATTTTTCATTTTAAACTTTTATATTTATTTTCTCTGTGCCTCTGTGGTTTAATACGTTTTATGCAATAAGAATAAGGAGGGATTTCATGAGTGAAATAATTGATGTGTTTGCAAGGGAGATACTGGATTCGAGGGGTAACCCAACCGTTGAGGCAGAGGTAATATTGGAGAGCGGCACATTAGCCCGCGCTGCTGTTCCATCAGGCGCATCTACAGGCACGCACGAGGCCGTTGAGTTAAGGGACGGAGATAAGAAAAGGTATCTTGGGAAAGGAGTTAATAAGGCCGTTGCCAATGTCATAGATAAGATAGGGCCTGAGATTATCGGTCTGGATGCAACAGAACAGGTACTTATAGATAATACAATGCTGGAACTGGATGGTACTGATAATAAGGGTAATCTCGGTGCAAATGCCATATTGAGCGTGTCACTGGCAGTTGCAAGGGCAGCGGCAGAAGATGTGGGTTTGCCGTTGTATCAATATATAGGCGGTGTAAGCGCCCGTGAACTTCCTGTTCCGATGATGAATATCCTGAATGGCGGAAAACATGCAGACAACAATCTTGACCTGCAGGAGTTCATGATAGTTCCTGTGGGTACTGATAATATTGCTGATGCCATAAGAATGGGGACAGAGGTTTTCCATACACTTAAAGGCATACTGCACAAAAAAGGCTACAGCACCTCGGTTGGTGATGAGGGCGGATTTGCCCCGAATCTTTCATCCAATGAAGAGGCTGTCCAGTTGATAATAAAGAGCATTGAAGATGCCGGATTCAGACCCGGCGAAGATATCCTGATTGCACTTGATTCTGCTTCAAGTGAATTTTATAAAGACGGCAAGTACTATTTAAAGGGTGAAGGCAAAGAGGGCAGGTCTTCAGAGGATATGATCAGTTTTTATGAGAACCTGGTAAACAGGTATCCGATTATTTCCATAGAAGACGGCCTCGCAGAAGATGACTGGTCAGGATGGAAGGCTCTTACTGCAAGGCTCGGAAAGAAGGTTCAGCTTGTAGGGGATGATATTTTTGTTACCAATGTAAAACTCCTTGAAAAGGGGATAAATGAAGGTGTTGGTAATTCAATACTCGTAAAGGTAAATCAGATAGGTTCATTAACCGAGACCCTTGATGCCATTGAAATGGCTAAGAGGGCGGGCTATACATCTGTCATCTCACACCGTTCAGGTGAGACAGAGGACACGACCATTGCAGACCTGTCAGTGGCCTGTAATGCAGGTCAGATTAAAACAGGTTCACTCTCAAGAACAGACAGATTAGCAAAGTACAATCAGCTTATCAGGATAGAAGAAGAGCTTGGGGAGATAGCGTTGTACAGGGGAAGAAGAGTATTTAAGAAGTAAGAAATCAGAAGTAAGAAGTAAGAGTCGGGCAAATTCCCTCCCCCTGAGGGAGAGGGGAAAAAGGAGAGTAAAAAAATGATTTCTTATATTAAGACCGGGGATAATGGAATACCTGGTTT
>JAHFER010000201.1 GCA_023248365.1 Nitrospirota bacterium | reverse complement strand
CGGCTTTCTCGGTGCAATTAACATAGACTTTTTGTCTAAGCTAAGAGAATTCATGGGTGTCAGGCCTTGAAACTTGACATTATGAGTTGGATTATGATAAGGTTTCTTTCATGGGAAGACCGCTTAGAATAGAGTATCCAGGCGCGGTATATCATATTACCAGCCGTGGAAACGAGAGGAAGAAGATATTTGTTTCAGATGAAGACAGTCTGAAGTTCCTTAAGATTCTTGAGGACTACCACGACCGCTATGGAATCCTTATACACAGCTATGTGCTTATGAATAACCATTATCATCTTATCCTTGAAACACCTCAGGGCAACCTTTTAAAAGTAATGCATGGGATAAATAGCGGGTATACCGGATATTTTAACCGTAAATATAAGAGGACAGGCCATCTTTTTCAGGGGCGATATAAGGCAATCCTTGTTGATAAGGATAACTATCTTTTAGCGCTGAGCAGATACGTTCATCTCAATCCTGTCAGGGCGAAGGCAGCAGGCAGGCCTGAACAATACAGATGGAGCAGTTATGCCGGCTACATTGGAAAAGAAAAGGGTACCTCATGGATAGAATATGCATGGGTGCTTAGCCAATTCAGCAATGACATCAAAAAGGCTATGCGAAGTTACAAAATATTCGTAGAAGAAGTCCTGACAAAAGAAATACCGACTCCTTTAGAAGACATTCATGGTCAGATAGTGCTTGGAGGCGAAAAATTCATAGATAAGGTAAAAAAGATGCTTACCGGAAAAGAGCTAAGCAGCGACATAACAGAGCGTAAAAGATTTCAGATGCAGCCTGATCCCGATAAAATCATAAAGGAAGTTGCCGGGGCATTTGGAGTTGATGAAGAGATGATAAAGGGGAAAGGCCAAAGGAGCAATATGGCAAGAAAGGCTGCGATATATTTTGTGCAGAGATACGCAGGGCTTACGAATGAAGAGATAGGGGAGATATTTGGGGGGATACACTATAGTGCGGTAAGCAAAGCGTCCGGGAGAATTAAACAGGAGATGGCTGATAATAAGAAGATATCAAAACTCATTAGGGTACTTGATTCAAATTTCAAGGCCTGACCCCTTACGGTGTGAGAGGCGGAGATGCGCATTGACGCTTTAACATGTAATTGTTAAGATAACCTATCAAAAAAAGGACTGATATGTTTCTGACAGAGAAAAAAATCCTTGATGGTATAACAGAAGAAATAGAGGCATCTCCTTTGCTTTCCACCAGGGTAGAGGAAATAATTGTTTTTGGCTCCCGTATAAGGGGTGACTTTACAGGAGAATCTGATTTTGATGTGTTGGTTATTGTCAGGGATAAGGATATTAAAACAGAAACTGCTGTTATCAAATTTTTTGGAGCCAAAGAAGACCAGACAGGCATACCTTTTGCTCCTGTTATAAAAGACAAAAGGGTGTTTGATAACGAAAAAGTATACCGCACAGGGTTTGCACTGGCGATTGAAGAGGAAGGTATTATAATTTACCGAAAGAGGATTTGATGACTTTAACCCTTCAGGAAAAAATTAATCTATCAAACATACGGATTGAAAAGGCACATATTAACTTGAAGGATGCTGAATATACCTTTAAGGAAGGAAAATATGGTTTAACTATTAACAGGTCTTATTATGCTATTTTATCTGCCTCCCGGTCTTTGCTGGTTTTAAAAGGTATAGATACGGCTACACATGACGGAGCAAAGACAATGCTGTCATTGCATTTTGTAAAGACAGGTTATCTGCCAAAAAATATCATAGATAGCTTCAGGATTCTTTTAGCCCGCAGAACTGATGTTGATTATGGAGATTTCTCAGAAACGACTGTTGAAGAGGCTGAAGATTCTCTTAACAAGGCCAGAGATTTCGTTACCTCTGTGGAACAAGCGCTTATCCGTCTGAAAAGTGAATGGACCTCCGGATGACTGTAACAGTTTAATCCCTACCTGATCTATCTATAGTGCATCAGCCATCAGACGGAATGCCGATTCGATAGCGCAAATATATTGCCGCAGACTTGGCAACCAGCCCTATGGGGGCATTTAAATCTTATCCTTGCCTGCCTGAACAATATCCCTGTTACAAAATATATGAGCTGAATCCTCCGGTGATTTATTGTATAATCTATGTCTGTTATGAATAAGGAAAAACAATCTATATTATATATATGGCTCCCGTGTAAAAGGATATATCCTGTTGGGCCGACATACCTTTCAAATTATATCCATACTAAGCGTCCGCATATCAGGCAACGGATCTTAGACCTTACGCTTATCAATAAAAAAGAGAGGTGGAAGGCCATACAGGATATGGTGGGGGCTTTTAAACCGGATGTTATAGCCTTTACCTGGCGTGACATTCAGATTTACGCACCTCATGAAGAGGATAAATCTCTTGAACTTGCCTTTGATTTTTATTATTCAAATAGTTTATTCAGAAGATTGGCGGCCAGCATCAAAGGTGTCAGCATGGTCTTCAATTATGAAAACAGTATAAGGGAAAAAATCCTGCTGCTGAAGGACACTATAAAAACTTTCCCGGACAAGACTATATTGCTTGGAGGCGGGGCCTTAAGCGTATTCTCAAATGAAATTATAAATAAACTCCCCGAAGGTATTACAGGAATAATTGGCGAAGGGGAAGATGCTATTCTTGCTGTAGCAGACGGCACGGATATTAATAAACACAGGGTGATCTATAAGGAAAATGGGACAATAAAACACGGTAAGCAGGCAAGTCCTGTACCCATAGAAGAGATTGCAATAGACTATAGCTACATATCCTCTATATTCCCTGAGGTTACTTCCTATTTTGGAGAAACAATCGGTGTTCAGACAAAAAGGGGTTGCCCTTATCACTGTGAATTCTGCCTCTATTCTTATATTGAAGGAGAGAATGTACGGTTCCGTGACCCCGATGCCATAATAAAAGAGATTGAATATCTTTACTCCCACTGGAAGATACGGAAAATCTGGTTTGCAGATGCACAGTTTATTCCGGGAAGTTCAGCAATACCTCATTGCACTGCAATACTGAAAAACATAATCAATAAAAGATTGCCAATAGAATGGAGCGGTTATGTTCGCACAAGCCTTCTTACTCCCGAACTTGCCAGTCTAATGGTCTGCTCAGGTGTCGGAGACCTTGAGGTCTCAATAACATCAGGTTCACAGAAGGTTTTAAATGAGATGAGCATGGGGTTTAAACTTGATAATCTCTACGAAGGATGCAGGTATATGAAAAAGGAGGGGTACAAAGGAAAGGTTACATTGAACTATTCAATAAATGCCCCGGGTGAGACAAAAGAGACCCTTTTAGAGACAATAAAATCATATAAGGCGATTGTCAGCATCATGGGGAAAGAACAGGTAAGACCAATGATATTCTTTCTTGGTATTCAACCGCATACTAAATTAGAAAGCCGTCTCATACAGGATGGGTATCTCAGCGCGTCATATAATCCCATTTCACTCAGTCCCTTCTCTATTAAAAAGCTACTGTACAACCCTCCACCATTAGACAAGCTTATTGCCCGCTCATGCCTTTCTGCATGGAAGGAAAAAGGGGAGAGCGGAGAAAATATTATGATGAATATTGAAAAGGCGCTTAAAGATACTTCTTAAAGTGGAAAAAGAGATAGATTTATGGTAGATTAAGGATAAACAAAAGAAAGGGAAATTATATGTCAAAGAAAACCATACTGGTCGTGGATGATGAAGACCATATTAGGCTATTGTACAAGGAAGAGTTTGAAGAGGAAGGGTACAATGTCTTAGTGGCCGCTAATGGGGATGATGCCCTTTTGCAGGTAGAGAAAGGCTCGCCTGATATTATAACCCTTGATATAAAAATGCCTGGTATTGACGGTATTACGCTTGCAAGAAAGATTAAAGAGATAAAAAGTGATGTACCTTTGATATTTGTGAGCGCATATGAAGACTACAAACACGATTTTGGGACATGGGCCTCAGATGCCTATTTTGTAAAATCTGCCAACCTTACCGAGCTTAAAACACTAGTCGCAAATATACTTAAAGGAGCAAAGACCCTTTAGGGTCTGCGCATAAGAGATTAAAACAGGAATACGGCTGCGGCAATAACGGTTGTATAGCCGTATCCGCTCTTAACAATTGCC
>JAHFER010000200.1 GCA_023248365.1 Nitrospirota bacterium | reverse complement strand
TGACCCATCTTTTCGGAGGCAGGGTTGCCAGGGCACAGAAGAGGGAATACGGAAAGTCTGAACTGTTTATTGATGATAAATCCGGTATCCTGAAAGGACTTGGAAAAGACACTGTTGTATGGATGAGTCACGGGGATAAGATAGACGTTATGCCTGAAGGGTTTGAAACCATTGGACATACATCAAATGCCCCGGTTGCAGCAATGGGAAACAGAGAGAAGAAGTTTTTTGGCCTCCAGTTTCATCCGGAAGTAGTGCATACGCCAAAGGGTGTCCGGATACTCCAAAATTTTATCTATGACGTATGCGGATGTTCTGCGTCATGGACTATGAAGTCCTTTATGGACTTTTCAATTGAAAACATAAAGAAGACCGTGGGCAGGGGTAAGGTTATATGCGCACTAAGCGGTGGCGTGGATTCTACTGTAGTTGCCACACTTGTTAGCCGTGCAGTCGGTGGGCAGCTTACAAGTATATTTGTAAATAATGGATTACTGAGGAAGGGTGAGGCTGAAAAGGTTATTAAGATACTGAGTGAAATTCTGCATTTGAATCTCCGTTATGTAGATGCCTCAAAGACATTCCTGAAAAAACTTGAAGGGGTAACAGATCCTGAAAAGAAGAGAAAGATTATTGGTAAGGAATTCATACGGGTATTTGACAGAGAGGCAAAAAAACTTGGCAATGTTAAATTCCTTGCACAGGGCACACTCTATCCTGATGTTATAGAAAGCACATCATTCAAGGGACCTTCAGCTACCATCAAGACTCATCACAATGTTGGAGGACTTCCTGAGAAGATGAAGATGAGCCTTGTTGAACCCCTTAGAGAGTTATTTAAAGATGAGGTCAGGGTCCTTGGAAAGGAACTCGGCATACCTGGTGACATACTATGGCGTCAGCCTTTTCCAGGGCCGGGTCTTGCAGTAAGGATTCTTGGTGAAATCACAGAGGACAGGCTTGCCATGCTGCGCGAGGCAGATGCGATTGTACTGGAGGAGATAAAAAAGGAAGGGTTGTACAAAGATATATGGCAGTCCTTTGCAGTACTCCTTCCTGTAAAGACCGTAGGTGTTATGGGTGACGAGAGAACCTATGAGAATGTTATAGCAATCAGGGCTGTAAACAGCTCGGATGGTATGACTGCAGACTGGGTCAAACTTCCTTATGACCTGTTAGGCAGGCTATCCGGCAGGATAATAAACGAGGTAAAAGGTGTTAACAGGGTGGTGTATGACATTAGCTCAAAGCCGCCGAGCACAATAGAATGGGAATAACCTTTATGCAGGAACGATTACAAAAGATAATAGCACATTCAGGGGTTGCATCAAGGAGAAGGGCCGAGGAGCTTATCATTGATGGGAGTGTAACTGTAAACGGGCAGGTAGTAAGGGAACTCGGCACAAAGGCTGATCCGGAGAAGGATGCTATCAAGGTAATGGGGAAATTGATTCACCTTCCTCAGAGAAATACATATATCGTACTCAATAAACCGGTGGGCTATATTACATCAATGAGCGACCCTGAGGGGAGGCCGGTTGTTACAGAACTCCTGAAAGGTGTAAAGGCGAGGGTATATCCTGTAGGACGCCTTGATTATGATACAGAAGGACTCCTTATCATGACTGATGATGGAGGACTGGCAAACAGTATGATGCACCCTTCTCATGAGGTATCCAAGACATATCTTGTAAAGGTAAAAGGCGTGCTTGAAGATAAAGAGATTGAGAAACTCCAGAAGGGCATTAAACTTGATGATGGCATGACAGCCCCGGCAGGTGTAAAGAGATTAAAAAAGGCAGATGCAAACTCGTGGATTGAACTCACCATTCATGAAGGCAGATACCATCAGGTAAAAAGGATGATGGAACGTGTGGGGCATTCCGTGATAAAACTTGTTCGGGTCAGATACGGCTCTATAGAACTTGGCAATGTTCCGCCCGGTACGTTCCGGTACCTTACGAATGAAGAGGTAAAGATCCTTAAAGGAAGATAGGAAGGAACAAATTGAAACGTACACATTACTGTGGTGAAGTAAGAAAGAGTGATATAGGAAAGGTTGTTACCCTTCAGGGATGGGTACACAGGAGAAGAGACCACGGCGGCCTCATCTTTATTGACCTTCGTGACAGAGAGGGGCTTGTGCAGGTTGTGTTTAACCCTGAGAAAAACAGTACTTCACACGAAGCTGCCGGTGAACTCCGGAGTGAGTATGTTATTACAGTAAGCGGTGAGGTAGCGGCAAGGCCTCAGGGAACAGTGAATCCCAAACTCCCCACCGGTGAAATTGAGATATTGGTAACGTCTCTTGAGATACTTAACAGTTCAAAGACACCTCCTTTTTCCATTGATGAAGAATCAGAGGTATCAGAGAATTTAAGATTACAATACAGGTACCTGGACCTAAGAAGGGACAGGCTCAGAGAGAATCTTTTATTCCGGTACAATTTTGTGAGGGCAGTCAGAGATTTCCTTCACACAAAGAAGTTTATTGATGTAGAGACACCATTCCTGACCAAGAGCACACCAGAGGGTGCACGTGATTATTTAGTACCCAGCAGGCTTAATGCAGGTCACTTTTATGCACTGCCGCAGTCTCCACAACTTTTCAAACAGATCCTTATGGTCGCTGGATTTGACCGCTACTATCAGGTTGTAAAGTGCTTCAGGGATGAAGACCTGCGGGCAGACAGACAGCCTGAGTTTACCCAGATAGACCTTGAGATGTCCTTTGTTGACCGTGAAGATGTAATATCACTTATGGAGGAGATGCTCTCCTATGTGTTAAAGGAAACAAAGGGTATTGAAGTGACAACCCCCTTTCCAAGAATGTCCTATAAAGAGGTGATGGAGCGTTATGGGATAGATAAGCCTGATACAAGATTCGGCCTTGAGCTCAGGGATATTTCAGATATTGCATCAGGTGTTGAGTTCAGGGTATTTAAGCAGGTAATAGAGCAGAAGGGGATTGTCAAAGGACTGAATGCAAAGGGTCTTGCAGGACTCTCCCGTAAGGAACTGGATGACCTGACAGAGTTTGCAAAGGGGTATGGCGCTCAGGGGCTTGCATGGATTAAGGTTACGCAGAATGGATTTGAGTCTCCTATTGCCAAATTCTTTACACAGGAACAGTTAAACAGCGTTGCACAGAGGCTGGAGGCAGAACAGGGTGATATTCTGATCTTTGTTGCTGATAAAATAAAGGTTGTGAATGATGCACTTGCCAATCTCCGTCTCTCGATTGCAGAACGGTTAAACTTAATAAAAAAAGATGAGTATAAATTTCTATGGGTAATGGATTTCCCGTTACTTGAATATGATGATGAAGAAAAGAGATATGTAGCAATGCACCACCCCTTTACTTCACCAATGGCTGAGGATATTCCACTTCTTGAAACAGATCCCCTCAGCGCCCGGGCAAAGGCGTATGATATTGTTATGAACGGCAGTGAAATAGGCGGCGGGAGTATCCGTATACATTCAAAGACTGTCCAGGGAAAGATGTTTGAACTCCTCGGCATAAATGCAGAAGAGGCAGAGGCAAAGTTTGGTTTTCTGCTTGAGGCTCTTGAGTACGGCGCACCTCCTCATGGCGGCCTTGCCTTTGGATTAGACAGGATTATTATGCTTCTCACAGGCTCAGAATCAATCAGGGATGTCATAGCATTTCCAAAGACGCAGAAAGGGATATGCCCAATGACAGATGCCCCGTCATTAGTAGAACGAAAGCAGTTAAGGGAACTTCATTTAAAAGTTGAAGAATAGTACCTCCAATATTCCCTCCCCCTTGACGGGGGAGGATTAGGGTGGGGGTGGATTTCTGAGGCAGCAAAAAAATATGTCAGACCACTTAACCTACAAAAAGGCTGGAGTAGATATAGATGCAGGCAATGAATTTGTGCGCCTGATAAAGCCTTTTGTTGAAGGGACAAGACGCGAAGGTGTTTTAGGCGGTATTGGTGGTTTTGGCGGACTCTTCCAGCTTGACCTGAATAAATACAAAAATCCTGTCCTCGTATCCGGTACAGATGGTGTTGGCACCAAACTCAAGGCCGCCTTTATGATGGACAAACACGACACAGTGGGAATTGACCTTGTTGCAATGTGCGTAAATGACATTGTTGTATGCGGCGCAGAACCGTT
>JAHFER010000199.1:541-4150 GCA_023248365.1 Nitrospirota bacterium | reverse complement strand
AATACCTTTCCTGTTTCGAGGTATACCTTAATCGCCTCTCGTGCTAATGCAATAAGTGGGTGAACTGTTTGTGCCATATCTTATGTTTTAAGTTTCAGATTTGCAACTGACTACAACTCACGGTCAACCACATAATCAGCTACTGCAAAAAGGGCCTGCAGGTGCGCGGAGTCATCAAATAACAGGAGACTCTTCTTAGCCTTTTCAACGTATTCCCTTGCCTTGCCAAATGAATAATTAATAACATCGTATTTGTTCATTAAGTTAAGAATAAAATCAAGATTCCCTTCTGAAAAATCTGAAAGCCTTATAACCTGTTCTATTATAGAAACTTCATCCTTTGAACCTCTCTGGAGAAGTGATAATAGCGGAAATGTAATCTTGCCTTCCTGAAGGTCTTTTCCTATAGTCTTTCCGAGCTTCTTTTTATCTGCTACATAATCCAGTGTGTCATCTGCAACCTGGAATGCCATTCCTATATTCCAGCCAAAGGACTCGATCATCTCCTTTTTATCAACAGGGCTCTCTCCGAGAATCGCCCCTATGCGGCAGGCGGTTGAAATCAGAGATGCGGTTTTATTGCCTATAATATCAAGATAATCAGCCTCTGTAATGGAGAGGTCGCTGTTAAACTGTAGTTGTGCAAGTTCACCCTTTGTCATGCTCCTTGTGGCATCTGCAACGGCCTCGTTTATTTCATGGTTACGGAAAGAGACGATGTTGCACTGGGCTTTTGTGTAGAGATAATCACCTACAAGAATACTGGCCTGATTTCCCCATAACATCCGGGCAGTCTTATTACCCCGGCGTATATGGGCTTCATCCAGTACATCGTCATGGAGCAGGGTTGCGGTATGTATCAGCTCTATTACACTGGCAAGCGCTATCCTTGCATTTCCATTATAACCGGAAAGTTCAGAAGTAAGGATTAAAAGCAAGGGTCTGAAACGCTTCCCTCCACTCTTAAATATATATGTGCTGATAGTGTCTATTAAAGGGACATTTGATTTTAAATCAGCACGGATCTGTTCTTCTACCCGCCGGAGATCTTCTCCATAGATATACCACACCTCATCCATGGTTAACTTTGAGTATGTTTTCAATGCAGTCCTCACGGGGTCAATAGTAGGCTACATTTACGGTAGTTGTCAAGTCAAAATTAGAAATTTGTGTTTAACGGGCTTTCAGATTTCCTTAATGATTTTTATGCTGTTTCCAGAAAAATATTACAAAAAGTGTTGAGGCAATTATTGAAGTAACCGTACCAAACAGAAAGGTTGCTGATGGGCCTTTTATGTCCCACAATAAACCCGCAATAAAACTCGAAGGCAAGGCAAGAAGACCGATAGTTGTATGATAAATTCCATATCCTGTTGCCTTAAAATTAATGGGGATAATTGTTGCCACAAATGCCCTTTGAATGCCTTCACTTATGCCCATGAATATTCCAAAGGATAAGAATAATATCCATACATGGGTCTGTGTGCTGGAAAAGGCAAAACCAAAATATATTAAACCAAAAAGGACATAACTGAGCAGGATCATCCGCTTCTTGCCGAAACGGTCAGCGGCAATACCAGCCGGTATTGATGATATAGAATATACAGCGTTAAACAGGAGATACAGGGTAGTTAAGCTGAAGGTACCTGATCCAACGTCCTGTATTTTCAGTATGATAAAGGCCATACTGGAATTTCCAATTGTGAATATGCTTACGATAATAAGAAATTTTTTAAAGTCTCTGTTGATCATACTGTTACGAAATGAAAACTTCTGGTTATCAGGGTCTTGCGGCTGAACTTTTTCACGTACAAAAAATATAATAGAAAATATAGCGGCAAGGCCCGGGATCATGGAGATCCAGAATATATTTCTGAAAGCCGTTTCTGTTAATTTGACATCGTGGCTGATATGTCCTGATGGATAATTTAGTCCGTATAAGTAAAATACGCCTAATGCAATAGCAGGGCCTATTACTGCTCCCAAAGTGTCCATTGCCCTGTGGAAACCAAAGGCCCTTCCAAGGAACTTTTCTTCTGTTGATTCTGCTATGATTGCGTCCCGCGGGGCCGTTCTTATACCCTTACCTATCCTGTCAATAAACCGGTATATGAGTACGGCAAACCAGCTTCCGGCGAGTGCCAGTACAGGTCTCGTTAAAGTGGAAAAGCCGTAACCAAAGAGTATCAGCGCCTTTCTTTTCCTTATCCTGTCTGATATATAACCGGACACAACCTTTAATATACTTGCCGTACTCTCTGCTACCCCCTCTATCAATCCCACCATAGCCTTATTTGTACCAAGGATATTTGTAAGAAAGAGGGGAATAAGCGGGTAAATCATCTCACTGGATACATCCATGAAAAAACTTACCCAGCCGAGGGCAAAGACATTCTTTGAAAAACCGAAAAACTTTTTATTGTTATTTTTGCTCATATTTGATCCGGCAATAGTATACCTTAACTTTCAGGCATAGGGTAAGAAAATTTGACGCACTTAATAAGAATTGTTAATATGTCCTATCTGATCAACAACGAATTATTGCTATAAGCTGTTGTAAGTTACAGGTTACTTGTTAAAAGTTAATGGTTATCAGTGGGGGCGAAGCCCCCCTCGGAGAGATGGCCGAGTCCGGTTGAAGGCGGCTGCCTCGAAAGCAGTTGTGGGGGAAACTCCACCGGGGGTTCAAATCCCTCTCTCTCCGCCAGGAATTTTGCATACGCGAAATTCACTAATAACTTATAACCTATAACATTTAACATTAAAGAAAAATTGCTTTCGCATTTTTTACTCGGTTATAAGTGATGCGTAACATTCTTAACGATTGCTTCAAAATATTAGAAAAGGAATTCCCAGGCTATGAGGCCAGGCCTCAGCAAATTGAAATGGCAGAAGATGTCTTTGCCTGTCTCAAGGGTAAAGACAGCCTGCTGATTGAGGCCGGCACTGGAGTTGGGAAATCCTTTGCCTATCTGGTCCCCGCAATACTCTCAGGAGAAAAGACGGTTGTATCAACTGCATCCATTGCCCTGCAGGATCAGCTTGTTAATAAAGACCTTGTCACCTTAAAGAATATCCTTCCAGATGAATTTTCCTTTGGAATCCTCAAAGGTAAGAATAACTATCTCTGCCTGAAAAGGGATAAGGAGTTTGTCCAGACCGGAGATCAATATGATAAATTCAGGGATTGGGTATCTAAGACAATAACAGGGGACAAGGATGAACTTCCATTTATTCCTGATTTCTGGTTCAAGGTAGGCGGCGATTCAGATGATTGCAGCGGCAAGGAGTGCCCATTCTATAATGACTGTTTCTATTACAGGCACTACAGGCATCTTCATAATGTTGACATACTCATAACGAATCACTATCTGCTGATGTATGATATGCTTTCTGAATTCAATGTGCTTCCTTTCCATGACCGGTTGATAATAGATGAGGCCCATCAGATTGAGAATGTTATCTCCAATGTGTTTGGAACTATCCTTAACAGGTCAAGGATTTTATGGCTGTTCTATCGCTTAAAGGGATTTAAGATAGCGGTTGAACATCTCTTTGATCCGATGGATTTGTTCTTTAAGATAAAGGACAAGACCCTGAATGGAATGA
>JAHFER010000199.1:0-531 GCA_023248365.1 Nitrospirota bacterium | reverse complement strand
GAGTGCGTCTCAGCCTGTATATCCTGTTCCTGACGGCTTAATCGCCTCGTTAAAAGAATTCAGGGATCTCTTATCCCTGAATAAGATAATAAGCAGATTGAAGAACTGTAAGGATGCGGCCATTACAGATGAAGAAAGGGACAGGGCTGAAACAACAGTAAACTATGTAAAGTCCCTTGCCCGTGACATTGAAGATTTTATTGAACAGGAGGATAAGGATAAGGTCTACTATCTTGGATTCAACAGGGAATATCTTGAGTTCAGGAGTAATATAGTAGAATCCAGCGGGCCATTTGCCGGTCTGATAAATTGCTATAACAGTATCATAATGACCTCTGCCACACTCACCACAGCCGGAAATTTTGATTACCTGAAAAAGAGGCTTGGTATATCTGAATTCAAAGAGAAGATTATTGGCTCCCCCTTTGATTATAAAAAACAGGCCATGCTCTATATTGACAGGATGCTTCCATCACCTGATAAGGGAAACAGCGAGAAGTTTAAAAAGGAATCCCTGAAGAGTATCGAAGG
>JAHFER010000198.1 GCA_023248365.1 Nitrospirota bacterium | reverse complement strand
TTCGTTACATATAATTACCAGACCTTCAGCAGAGTATATAATCAGTGCCAGTAACCACCCGACATAAGGAATAAAAAAAAATATATAACCTGCGCTTACAGTTAAATTCCTTAGTATGGAATCTTTATAAGTACACATCTCCCCATCTGCCTTGATAGTTTTCAGATTTATAAGCTTCTTACCGAGACTCCTCCCGTCGAAGAAGCCGTCTGCTATCAACAGGTAGGTCAGACCTGCAAAGAATCCTACCGGTTGCAACAGTTTAGAAAATGCCGCCGCAACAATAAGGTCAATAATCTTTGCTATGAATCTGTTAAGGAGATTAGCCTTACTGTACTCCAGAGATTCGCCCTCTGATGACATATCAGGATTCAAGGGCACCTCCTCCTCCCTTCAATGGAACATGGGGAAGCCCCTTAAACATTCTGTCCATTATAACAAAGTATCATTTTATATTTCAACCTTAGAGTTTTCTCTGCAGCGGTTCCTGGTGAACTGTAGGGGAGGGGCTTGTCTCCTCCCGTCTTTTTCCTCTGCAATTATTAAAGAATCCCTGAAGAACCCTTCTGCACATTTCTTCCCTTACACCGGATATTATTTCTACTCTGTGGTTGAGCATCGGGTCCTGGAGTATCTGAAATACCGAGCCGCATCCCCCGCCTTTTGGATCATAAACTCCAAAGACAACCTGTGGTATTCTTGCAAGAATCATCGCACCTGCACACATAATACAGGGTTCAACTGTCACATATAATGTAATATCTTTAAGACGCCATTTCCCCATTTTTTCAGCAGAATCTCTTATAACAAGCATCTCAGCATGGGCAGTGGGGTCATTGAGGGCTTCCCTGAGATTGTGCCCCTTTGAGATTATCTCCCCCCCCATCACTGCCAACGCACCAATGGGAACATCCCCGCAGGAAACAGCAAGTTCTGCCTCTTTTAAGGCTATATCCATAAATCTTTCATGGAATAACATCTGGGAATGAGATTAGAAGAAATCTGTTACAGTGTCAAGACATATAAAAAAGAGAGGGATAGGGTTACCAAAAGGCCTAACCCTATCAAAGCTAAAAATGCCTACATCTGCCCAATTTTTCTTTCAGTTGAACATTCTGTTTACTGGCTCTTTTTGGATGGCTTCAGGCAATCAACACGCCACAGGCAACTGTCCTGGTCACAAAGACCTTCTATTGCTGTTCCAAAGCAATCAAAGTTCCCTTCTGTCCTCTGGATGGTTTTTATCATCTCGGCCTTTGGCCCAACTGCTGGTACACCCATTTTTTGTGCAATCTTCTTGATCTCTTCTACCTTCATCAGCGCCTCCCCTTTAAGTTATTAATAAATTAATAGAACTACTATACATCATTGGCTACATTTCAGTCAAATCAATTGACAATATTGTAATGAGTAATGAGTTATGGGTTATGGGTGATGGGGATCAGAACACTGTTATTAATACAACACCTGCTACCATAAGCACGCTTCCTAAAAGTCTCTCACCAGTATTTTTTTCACCAAACAGGAATTTTCCATAAATAACACTGAATATCAGGCTGGTCCTTTTGACTGAAATCATATATGCCACATCCGTCATGCTGAGCGCAGTAAAGTGTGACAGTACCATTATCGCGATAAAGAAACCTATCCCAAGAAATAAAACAGGGCGGGAGGTTACTTTGCTCATACCTCCCTTTATACTTAATATGATGGTGAAAACAAAGGTCAGTACCACCGGGTAGAAAAAACCAAAAAACAGAGGACTTGAGTGCTGAATTGAAATCTTCCCAATTGTAGAGGTTACGCTATATATGAGCGCTACAATTATCATCAGGACAGAACCCTTTTCCCTTTTTATCGCCCTGATAGGTCCGAGAATCCCCTCTCTGGTTGCCCTTACATTCAAAATATATGCGCCAAATACTATCAACAATATCCCCAAAAAACCTGATCTGTCAGGAAGTTCTCCAAGCATGAAGAAGGCTATAAAGATGATAAACACTGGACTTAACGCCATAAAAGGTATGGTTAATGACAGGGGGGAAAGCCTTATGGCCTTTACATAGAGTATAATTGCCGTAACCTCCAGGGGAACGATAAAAAGGAGCGCCAGCCAGAAGGTCCCATCAAGATGCGGGATGGTTATAAAGAAGAAGGCGAGGCTTAGAAATGGGAGTGAATATCCCTGCCTCACCCAGGCAATAACCAATTCATCAGTCTTACCCATAGCCTTCTTGCTGATAGCATCGGCCGTCGCAAGCGTAAACGCAGCCATAAGCGCATAGAATACCCAGGGGATCATTCAGCTAATTACCTTATAGAATTAATGTTTGAAGTGTCAAGGTCTTTTTATGGGGGATGCCTGCAAATGATACTGTAGCACCCCTTCATTATGGTCGGCTCTTAAAGTTTTTCGGTTGAATAACTTCAATCATGTTTTTTAGATCACTTTTGGATACATTATGCAGAAGTCTTAGTAGATGATAGCGATAGGCATTATATTCGGCGTCATTATTGTTATTTTTCGGCAACGCTAACAAATCTTCAGGCAAAACATCGAGTACCTCAGCTATAAGTAATACAGTACTTAACTTAGGATCAAACTTACCTGCCTCTAACTCTTTAATATCATTTGCAGAAATTCCAACCCTGCCGGCGAGCTCCTCTGCGGATAGCATCTTCTGTTTTCTGAATATCCGCAACTGGCGGCCAAATCTGCTCAAGAATATGTTTAAGCCTGACATAAGAATCATCTAATACAACAATTATGTGGTAAATGTCAATACCCCTATACAAATTGGATGTTGTAGACATTTCAGACCCCCGACTGTATCGTTTGTTTCAGATTCCTTTCAACGAAAGATCAGAGCGGGGACATCAAATGTACAAAATAAGAGACCGGAAGTTTATAGGCTTAAAGATAAAAGACGGGAGGAAGGATTCAGGTCTGACACAGGAGGAGCTGGCAGAGGCAATCGGCATTACCTATCAGCAGCTCCAGCGATATGAAAACGGGAAAAGTAATTTAAACACCGGCAGATTGCAGGCTATAGCCAATGTCCTTGATGTCCCGATTACATATTTTTTTGAAGAGACAACCGGCGTGAAGATAAAAATCATGGAAAGGGAACATACCTATTTATCTTCAAAAGAAAAGGAGTTTGTGGAAAATCTCAGAAAGATAGATAAGACTGATTGTCAAAAATGTATATTCTTCCTCTTAAAACATACAGCAGAAAAAGAGGGAAAATCCTGAAAAGGTCATCACTGCTTTTATTTTTTATCATAAGCCGCAAAGGCAGGAACGGTTTTATAAGGCCGGTATGATCGTTTCGCATTACGAAGATTGGCGAGTCCTGAATCACCGAGGGTATTTATGAACCTGAAGCCTTCAGCCTCTATGCAAAATTCCCTGAATATAAATTGTGAAAGCCCTTTAATATCAGGATTGGTAATCTCCATCAATATGCAGGAAATATCGCCTCTGTTAAATCCGAATATGTAGCCTTCCACTCTTTTATTTATCCGCACTACACGGCCTGTTAATGACAGGGCTTCACAATTATTCACCGCCTGTTTATGTGAATATGATGAATCCTCAAGCAGAGCCTGGTACAAAGAATCATTGAACTTTATACCCCTCTTCGTTCTCCATTCATCATATAATTTAAGTGACTCCTCTGCATAAGAGGGCTGAAATGGTTCATAGCTGTATTGATAGTTCTTTACAAAATAATTATACAATGCCCTCTTTGATTTATAAGAATTGCCTTTCAGAGTAACAAGGTCATCACGAAGGTAAACATATTCAGATTCTCCGGAACTTACGTTATACCCAATAGACACAAAGGCATCTTTTTGGGATTCATCAATGTTCTCTATGCGCGAAACAGCAGGGTTCTTATTAATTTTGTTCATGATAGAAAAGACTGCGGATAGTATAGATTGAAAAGAAATCTTTATTTCATCTGAAAATCCTTCCGGCGGGGTAAGAAAACCCCGCCTATCCATATAGGTATCCCCATATGTATGAACGATAGGCGGGACATTCTTGTCCCGCTCATTTTCATGTCCTTTTGTAACTAGAACAGGCGGCAGAGGCATGTAGATATAATCACCATACCGTGCAAATAAACAGAAATGGCCATCTATAATTCCCTGGTAAAATTGGAAAATA
>JAHFER010000010.1 GCA_023248365.1 Nitrospirota bacterium | reverse complement strand
CAGGATATAAAATATGCTTTGAATCTTCTGAGAAGGGGCCTGAGCTTGTTCCCGGCCAGAGATTTAAGAATTATCTATGCTCTGAAGGAGATCCTGATCTCTTCATTATTGTTCATTCTGATCCGTTTATAATACCCGCTGATGCCAAAAGAGTATTTCATGCTCCGCTTGTTGAAGAAATAGGCAACACTCTCATAAAAAAAGATGATAAATTCTGGAGCATTTATGAAAATACCGGGAATATTTTTATTTCGACAACACTCCCATATTCCACTGACAATAAGGAGGCAATTGTAAGACTCTCTCTTTCAACAAACAGATGGGACCTGTTTATCAAGGGGGGCAGCAATAATATAGATCCGTTTGAATATCCGCTTGACGGACTTATCCTATACTACCTGACAGCTAAATCAGGTGATATAATGATCCATGCCTCTGGTGTAAATCATTCGGGACATGGATTTCTTTTCAGCGGTATATCAGGTAAAGGAAAAACGACCATGGCTGGTCTGTGGAAAGAGGCCGGAGCAAATGTTATTCATGACGACAGACTAATAATCAGGTGTATATCTGACACATACAAGATGTTCAATACCCCGATATACAATTATGACATACCCAAATCTTCTGTACTGACACATATCTATCTTATTGAGCATGGTCCTGGAAACAAACTGGTCAGACTTCGTGAAGCAGAAGCTGTTAGTAATGTGATGGCCAATTGCATTCAACAGAACTGGAATCCGGAAATCATTAAAGGTCTGATAAATAATCTTTCAGAGTTGTTCAGCCATATCCCGGTATTCAGACTATCTTTCATTCCCGACAGAAGCATAACAGAATTTTTACCAGGAAATGAAGAATAAAAGAAATTACAGTAAGTCTATTAAAGACATGAGCATTGTTCTGCTTGCTGAGGGGAAATCAATAAGGATGAAAGCAAGCGGATATAGTATGTATCCGGCAATAAAACCAGGAGCTCTTTTACTTGTTGAACCTCTCAGCATAAAAGGAAGACCTGTGCCCGGTGAAATTGTAGCGATCAGACGGGAAAACGGACTTGTAGTACACAGGATTACCAAAAGGGTCACAAAGAACGGAGAAACCTGGTATATCGCAAGAGGCGACAGCAATTCAAGGGCAGACCACCCTGTAACTATTGATTGGATTGCAGGACGGATCATAAAGGCTGAACCTACCGGAGAGAATCCGGTACCGGCTGATATCAGAATAAATAAGAATCCTCTTTACTTTATTAACAGGATCAGGGTTATTTTTATATTTATCAAAAAGAAGATTGTAACTGCACAATAGTGATGGGAAAAATGAAACAAAAATTCAGGTTGTTTCAGGAGGCATTGAAGCTTGTCTGGGCAAGTGCCCCGGGCTGGGCAATGGTTAACATCCTCACTTCTCTCGTAAGCAGTTTCCTTCCCATGGGACTTGTATATCTTGTGAAAGTTCTCATCGATAACATTACAAATGCGACATTGCATCTGACAAGTAACGGTTCTCATGAAATATTCTGGCTAATGATGCTTGTCGTGGCCGTGTTTTTCCTGGATGAGGTTTTGAGTGATTTCAGCAATTATGTCCGTAAAAAGCAATCCCTTAAGCTGGAATCATATATGTATGATCTTCTTCATACAAAATCAATTAAGCTGGATCTGATAAACTTTGAAAGACCCGACTATTTTGACTGTCTCACAAGAGCCTCCAGAGAGGCGCCATGGAGGCCGAACAGCATTTTGAATAATATGGTTTCGATGCTCAGGGGGGTATTGTCATTAATACTTATGGCAGCTCTTCTTGCCGGACTGAACTGGATCCTGGTCGTGATATTGATTGTCTTTAATATCCCTGCGATATGGCTTAGATTATACTATGCTGATGTTATATATAACTTTCAGCGGGACCAGACACCGGAAAGCAGGAAAACATCATACTTTAACTGGATACTGACCGGAGACAGGCCATCAAGGGAACTCAGATTATTCGGACTGGGAGAATACTTCAAATCACATTTCAGGAAATCCTTCACAAAACAAAAAGAAGAAGAGCTGAAAATTATTAAGAAACGGACCATTATCGGATCCGTATCGAGTCTGTTTAAAGCGGCTGCAGTATTTCTCATTCTTTTGTTTATCTCACGTGAAACATTAAATGACAGGCTATCAATAGGAGAAATGGCAATGTTCCTGCTTGCATTCAGGCAGGGGATGATCTACATTAAAGATATTTTCGGAGCGATGGCCGGTCTATATGAGGATAGTTTGTTTATCGGAGATGTCTTCGGATTTCTTAACCTGAAAGAAAGTATAGTGGCAGAGGAACCTGTTGATCATTTAAGAAGTTTCAATGAAAGGATCACCTTCAGTAACCTGGCTTTCAGTTATCCCGGAAACAACAAACCGGTGCTTAATAATATATCACTTGAAATAAAAAAAGGAGAAGTTCTGGCACTTGTAGGTCCCAATGGTGCCGGAAAGAGTACCCTGGTAAGGTTGCTGTGCAGGCTGTATGATCCGACTTCAGGAATGATCTGTCTTGATGAAAAAGATATAAGACACATTGATCCGGATGAATACAGAAAACTATTCTCGGTTGTGTTCCAGGATTTCATGCTGTTCAATATGAGTGCCGGTGAGAATATAAGACTTGGGGATATAAGTGAGGAGAGCTCTGCCAAAATTGAAGCTGCAGCCAGGGCCACTAGCATAGATGGATTAATCTCTTCTTTACCAGATGGTTATAAGACTACGATCGGAAATTTGTTTGAGGAGAGCCGGGAACTGAGCTGGGGCGAATGGCAAAAAATAGCTATTTCGAGAGCTTTGTTCAGGGAAAGTCCGTTGCTGATAATGGATGAGCCATCGAGTGCACTGGATGCTGAAACAGAATTCGAGATCTTCAGCAAATTGAGGCAAATTGTGAAGGGAAGGACCACCATTTTGATAAGTCACAGGTTTACCAATGTCGTCCTTGCTGACAGGATTGCCGTGCTGAACAATGGAACCATTGAGGAGACAGGTACACACCGTGAGCTTATGGAGAGAAAGGGGATGTATTATGACATGTATATTAAGCAAAGCAGTCGTTTTGAGAAATGAGGGTAGAACTTTGAGGATGTTGAGATAGTCCTCAGTGGAACTTGTCCCGGTAAATCGGGACAAGTTGTGGCATCTCTGTACACTCTGTGAAAGTTTTTAACATATTGTTACATTTAGTTTCCGAGAAAAATATTAGACTGAAGTTTCTACTTTTCAACAGTACCAAACTCGATCCATTCCAGCTTTCAGGAGAACTTAGCAGAAGTTAGCGATTAGGGTCTTCTTTGTTAAAACATCAATTCAAGTCAAAAAATCAAGGGCACTAATTGTAAGTTTAGAATCAGTGGTTCACATATATATCAAAAGTTAACGTATCGCGATTATTTCTGAATCTAAAAAGTATCTGTCTATACTGGCCTCCAAATTTTGGACAATTTAGGTTACGTAAAGTCTAAAATAATGAGGTACTGAAAGAGTAAGAAATAAGAGGTGACCTGATAAACTCCTGATGTTCAAAATAATGAATTGATTTTCTCTGAATTGTTTTTTGATCTAAAATATTTTTTTATCTTAGAGGTACTGCAATTTCTAATCCAACGAGCTACTGTTATGAACAAGTTTGAAAAAGACTGTGTGAAGACCAGTATTATAAGGCTGGCTAATTTAAGATGCACAGGAAGTCCGTCTGATCTTGCTATCAGGTTTGGTATAAGTGAAAGAACTGTCAAGAGGTTAATCAAGGAGTTAAGGGATCAGGGGGTTGATATCTATTATGAATACAATGTAGTATCATATCTGATAAAAAAAGATGAGTTTTATGTTGTATAACATATGTTTTTTTTATATTTCTGGCCCCGGCTCTTCTTAATATTGTTTAGTGAAATGACATGATCTGTTTAACAAATGAGCTTTAGTCAATCTAAACATATATTTTTTACGGTGCAGCCTCAAAGTTAATATAGGTTTTTATTTAGTTCAAAAGGCACAATCGCTGCATTTCTGTGCTGATTTCGTTTGTTCGCAAGAACAAATTGCTCTACGACCAGGGCTGGCCCCCGGGGGATAAAAAACCCGGGGGTTTTTTATTATATCTTTGTTTCCGTTTCTTAATGAGGTATCAACTGTTCATT
>JAHFER010000197.1 GCA_023248365.1 Nitrospirota bacterium | reverse complement strand
CTTAAAGGCAGTCCTTAAAGAGTGCCCTTCAGAGGCTTATATAGAGGAACTTCTACGTGTAGCCGCCCTCCTGCATGATGTGGGGCATGGACCTTTCGGACATTTCTTTGATGACAATATACTCAGTGAATATAATGAAACCCATGAGACTGTGGGCCAAAAGATTATTATCAGGGAACTGGGAGAGATAATAAAAAAAATAAGACGTAGTCCTGGTGGAGAGTTTAAGACTGGAGAGGAATTAAAACCTGAGTACCTTGCATTTCTTATTGGTAAAGGGTCCAGCGGATACTCACAGGACATTCCAAGATGGCTTTTGTTTCTTCAACCCCTTCTGGGCGGCATATATACAGTAGATAATATGGACTATGTACTGAGGGATTCGTTTATGTGCGGGGTGGCTATAGGGCCTGTAGATATTGACCGCCTTATACACTATACCTTTTTTACAGAAAAGGGCTTGTCGCTGCACCGTTCAGGACTTTCTGCCTTGAATATGTTTTTAAATGCCCGGCTTTATATGTATACAAATGTCTACTATCACAGAACCACACGTGCAATAGACTTGCATCTCAAAGAGATATTTAAAGAGACTATCAAGCTATTGTTTCCGTATAATCCTGTTGAGAGATTAGATAAATATCTTCTGCTTACTGACTGGTCTTTGCTTGAGGGTGTAAGGGTATGGGGGGATAGCTCTGAAGCAGATAAACGTAATCTTTATCCTGAATGGCAGAGGATTCTTGGAAGGGATGTAAAGTGGAAGATGGCGTATGATAAAACCCTTTCTATAAGAGAGGTTGAAAAGGGGAGAAGGTTTATTTATCAGGAAGAGCTGCATAAGGAGGTACAGGACAGTCTTCCTGAAGATATAAAGGATGTCCCCTTCAGGGTTGATATGGCAAGCCAGGATCCGAGGCCCATCAATCCCCTCATGATGGGCGACAGGCAGATATACGTTTATAACCCCTCCACCGGAGAGGTATCCAAAGAAGCCTTAAAAGAGTTCTTTGATTATATACCTGCCAAAGTTGTATTATGCAGAATTTTTGCACTTAATCATCAGAACGACCGCCTGCTGGCATCTGCTGCGGAAAAGGTTCTGGTTGACGAGGCAAACAGCATAAAAACTAATGTTTAATACGAGTAACCACAGAGTACACAGAGTAAAAATTTTTAAAATAAAAAATCATATTAAATTTAAGTATTTCTCTGTGCTCTCAAGTATTAAATGTGTTGATTAAAAAAGTATCTAATTCACTTAATGAGTGCACAGAGAAAAGCAGTTTTTCTTTGATTTATAATATCTTTCTCTGTGTACTCTGTGGTGAATCTCTTTTTTTAGGTAGTACTATAAAGTTGCCTGGCTGGTAAAATTATCTGCCCCTGCCACTGCCACCTCTGCCGCCGCCACCTCTGTTACCGCCCCTGTCTCTGTCTCCGCCTCTGCCGCCTCCGCCGCCCATTGGTCTTCCACCAGAAGGTCTTCTGCCGCCTCCGCCGCTGTCACGCTTTACAGGGGGTTTTGCCTCATTAACAGTAAGGTTTCTTTCTTTTAATGCTGCTCCATTAAACATGGCAATAGCATTCTTTGCCTCCTCAGGTGTAGACATTTCTACAAATCCAAATCCCCTGGGCTGGCCTGTTTGAGTATCTGTAATTACCTTCACAGATTCAACCGTACCTGCCTGGGAAAAAAGTTCTGTTATGTCATTTTCAGATGCCTGGTAAGACAGATTTCCTACAAAAAGTTTTGTGCCCATATTTTTCCTCCGGTTGATAAAAAATTTACAATAGCATGAAAGAGTTACGTGAGTTTGTCAAGTAAATTCTATCATGCGCCAAATCTTAGCGGGCAGGGGGCGTTACCCCTTCGCTCCTGGCCTCCGCAGTTGACCTGTCTAAGACGAAACAGGCGTGGAAGCCTTCCAGCCTCTAACGGGCTGGCTTTCCTTCGCCTGTTTCGTCTTGACAGGTACCCAACTGCTCCCGGCAAGTCGCTCAGGGGTAACGCCCCCTGCCGGGATTCACTGAAAGTTGCTATGCCCATTCATTAGCCCTAATGCATGCTGCGGTATGCCCATTTCCGAAATCAGACAACGGTGGAACCGCTTCCTTGCATTCAGGAATTACTTTTGGACATCTCGTATGAAAACGGCATCCGGGTGGTATGGAGATCGGGCTTGGAATATCACCTTCAAGCAGGATAACCTTTCTATCCCTTTTTGAGGGATCAGGCATGGGTATAGCTGATAGTAATGCCTGGGTATAAGGATGAAGCGGCCGTTTATATAATTCATCTACAGGCGCAAGCTCCATCATTTTACCGAGATACATGACAATAACCCTGTCACTTATGTGCCTTACTACATTAAGGTCATGGGCTATGAAAAGATATGATATCTGATATTCTTCCTGTAACTCTTTGAGAAGATTTACTACCTGTGCCTGAATAGAGACATCAAGGGCTGATACGGGTTCATCTGCTACTATCAGCTTTGGTTTCAGGGCTATGGCCCGTGCTACTCCAATCCTCTGCCTCTGCCCCCCGCTGAATTCATGGGGATAACGCCTCATTACATCAGGAGAAAGCCCAACTTTCTGAAGGAGTTTTGCCACCTCTTCTCTTCTTTCAGCTTTAGTGCCTATTTTATGAACAGTTAAAGGTTCTTCAACAATCTCTCCAACTGTCAGGCGGGGATTTAAAGATGCGTAGGGGTCCTGAAATATTATCTGCATTTCACGCCGTAATTCCTTCAGCCTTTTTTTGCTGACCTTGCATAAGTCCTCACCCATTAATTTAATCTCACCTTCAGTAGGCTCAATCAGTCTTAGTATAAGCCGTCCTGTGGTGGACTTTCCGCACCCGCTCTCACCTACAAGGCTCAGTACCTCGTTCTTGCTCAGATCAAAGCTTATGCCGTCAACAGCGTGCACAACCTTCCTCCCCGTCCCAAACATCCCCTCATGGACAGGAAAGTATTTTTTTAAATTTTTGACTGATAGTAATTGTTCTTGCATAAAGCCTTCCTCAGAAATCAAAAATAAAAACTAAAAAATAAAAATTTCAAGTTAAAATTCAAAAATATTATGATTCTCATTTTTAAATTTTGAATTCTCATTTTGAATTTTGCTATTTAATATTTAATTTTCTTATATTCACCCAGCACCTTACCTGATGTCCGTTTCCTGCATCAACAAGTTCAGGTTCTTCTTGTCTGCACCTCTCGATTATATACTTACATCTCGGGTTGAATTTACAGCCCTCCGGCAATTCTGAGAGTCTCGGCACAAAACCCTTTATGGCCCTGAGCTTCTGTCCCCTCTGGTCTCCGGGTCTTGGTATGGAGTCGAGTAATCCGATAGTATAAGGGTGAAGCGGTTCTTTAAAAAGTTCCTTAGTTGAGGCATTTTCAACAATCTTTCCTGCATACATGACAGCCACATCGTCCGCTGTCTCTGCAATTACGCCTAAATCATGGGATATCAGGATAAGTGCGGTATTGAGCGACTCTACAAGGTTTTTGAGCAGTCTCAGTATCTGTGCCTGTATGGTTACATCCAATGCTGTAGTCGGTTCATCAGCAATGATAAGGGCAGGTTCACAGGCAACTGCCATGGCTATCATCACCCTCTGCCTCATCCCGCCGCTCATCTGATGAGGATATTCTCTTATTCTTCTTTCAGAATCAGGTATGCCGACACGCTGAAGTAATGACCTTGCCTCCTCCATGGCCTGTGAGCGGTTCATTCCCTTATGAGTCCTTAGTATCTCTGCAATCTGATTTCCTATTGTAAATACCGGATTTAAAGAAGTCATGGGGTCCTGAAAGACCATTGTAATACGGTTTCCCCGCAGATTCCGTATCTCTTCGCTGGTTAATTTCAGGAGGTCCTGTCCGTCAAAAATAATCTCACCTGAAACGATCTTTCCCGGAGGCGGGACAAGCCGCATTATGCTGAGGCCAGTGACACTCTTGCCGCAGCCAGATTCACCTACAATCCCAAGGATCTTCCCCTTATCAACACTGAAGCTCACATTATCAACAGCAGGCAGAACGCCTTCTGAAGTGAAAAAATGTGTACGGAGTTTATCTACCTTAAGTAACATAATGTCTTAATAAACCACTGAGGCACTGAGACACAGAGATAACTAAAATTTGAAATCTCATATCTTAAGTCTTTTCTTAGTGCCTCTGTGCCTCTGTGTTTAATATTATTATTAGTCCAGTCA
>JAHFER010000196.1 GCA_023248365.1 Nitrospirota bacterium | reverse complement strand
CGCCAGTTATTAGTTCTTTTGCGTCTTGTCCTACTAAGATGTGATACGCCTTTGTAGATGCTAAAATGTCCGGGTTACTGTTGACGTTTTTATAAGTATTATAAATAACTGTAGCGTCGATCTCGAACCGCTTGAATGCATATAAGACATCGAGTCCTTTCTGTTGTCTTATTTCCGGCGTTGCCGGATAAATATGATACTGGTCTATCTTATTATAGATGTGGTGCCTTTGCCTGTCATAAAACGCTGTAAAAACAAAGTTTCCGGCTCTCTTTTTTATCTCGAAATAATTGTCCTCCGCTTCAGGCCCCATGACATGCCCCATCAAGGCACCTTTGTACGAAAATGGAATACCGCGATACCACTGTTCACCTTTGGACGGATAATCGACGCCAACAAATTTGTACCAGTCGAAGAATAACGGATGACTCTCATAATTTTCCGCATATTCGTATCTGAAATCGGTATCGCCCGACGTAAGGAACAGACCGAGGATAAATCCTTCTCCCAAAAAATCAAAGCCTAAGGGTCCGCGCCATGCATGGTGCCCGCCCGTGGTCGGATCGGCTTTCTGCCACCATGCATATATGTCCTCACCCCCATACTCAGCATAAATCTTTCCACCTTTCAGATAGGGTAATTTATTCAAAAAGGGCATATAAAGGGCCGCATCAAGACTCGCCCTCTGATCATTGTTATACTTATTTGCATGCTGACCACCTATATTTTCGGATGAAGAAAAGAAGACGTGCGGCCAGTCCCATACCTTGATGCCCTTATCCTTATAGTACGTTACCGTCTGATTTACTCCCAATTCCAGGAGACTGAAGGGCTTCCACGCAAGCCTTTGTCCGAGCATATTAAAATTGTCCAGCCAACCGTGAAACATGGTATACTGGAACTCCCCCAGCCTTTTCAGGAAGAAAGGGAGCCTGAAAGGCTCTTCTGTGGTGACCTTAAACAGGAGAAAGGGCTCTGCATTGCTTGATAGAAGGAGCGAGCCATGGTATCCGTGTCCCAGCCAGATAGAATCCTTTCCTAATTCCCAGGAGAGACTTCCAGTCTTGAGCTTGATGTATGCCTTCTTCAAGATTGCATCTGTATCTTCCTTGCCAGCTTGAATTTGTCCCTCATAGAAAAAGGTTACATTCCTGCTCAGCCTGCCCCCCCCTACCACATTCAAAAAGGCATTTAGACCCTTATCAAGGCAGTTCCCCTCCATATTTTCGAGACAGTAAGACTTTTTGTTGGGGACATCTGTACTAAAAGTATAAACCCTGAATGTTACCTCGGATAAGGGCTCAAGGTAGAATGATGGGGATGATGAGCCTTCTTTAGATAGCCCGATATCTAACAAATCCTTCCTAATGTAGTTGTAAGTGTAATCATCAGGCGCTGCGACATATGCATTAACAAGATCTAATTCCGAGAATGGTCTAATCCCTGCAAACCCATTTGTCGCACCAGTTGAGTATGCCCTCTCTATGGTCAGATTAAGCTCATTTTCTGTCAGCCGGATGTTATTGAATTCCTGAGAAAAGGCATTCGATAAAGTAACCACCAAAAGTAATAACAAAAAAACTGTTAACTTAATACGCATACCGGTCTCCTTTTCAATTTAACTCAAATTGATATAGATTGCTTCGCCTTCGGCTTTCAATAACAAGAGGTTCGCAATGCCAGCATTTTATAATCCCATTGTTTAATTTCGGCTTAATCAAATAATCACAATGCGAACAAATCCCAATAAATATCTAAAAATTTTTGCGTTTAAAGATCCTTAAATTATTTATAAAAATTCCCATACAAAAAAAGACAATCAGCAGAACAATAAGCATAAGCCACGAATCATATTGCCTGAGAATAAATGCCAGCAATGACATTAGTATAGACAGCATCCAGATTGCCCTCACTACATTCTTAGCGGAATAGCCGGATCTCGTCATAAGATGATGTAAATGGGTCTTATCTGCCTTAAACGGTGAACTTCTCTTGATAATCCTCGTGATCATAACTCTTAATGTATCGAATATAGGGATTCCAAGGATTATAACCGGAATCACTGGATTTACATTTCCCTTAGCCTGCGTTAATAAGATTGCCATGATTGAAAGAGAATAACCTATAAATAAGCTGCCAGTGTCTCCAAGAAATATTCTTGCTTTTGGGTAGTTATATCTGAAAAGTGCAAGGATAGCGCCTAAGTTTAATATGCATAAATAAAAGACTGCGGTATTATCGCTGATATAAGCCAAGATTGCAAAGGATATAAAAGCGATAACGGATGCGCCGCATGCGAGTCCGTTTAGTCCATCTATCAGATTAATAGCATTCGTGAGGCCAAACACAGCAAAGAAAGTAAAAGGGATTCCCCACTTGTCAAGATCGATCTTTTCATTTCCGAATAGATTTCCAATATTTCTAATCCATGTATCACTCACAAAGATAAAAATTGACATGGCGATGCAAAAAACTATTAGCTTAAAACGCCAGCCGATATTCATTAAATCATCTATTAAACCAAGCAGAAATATTATAAAAGCAGAAACAAGATAAGCTATGATAACTTTTTCCATCTGAAATACAAATGGAGCGACAAGATATATACCCAAGGCAATGGCAATCCCTCCCAGCTTCGGGGTTGGCCTACTGTGAATATGCCTTTCCCCCGGGATCGCAACAGCGCCAGTTCTACGAGCCAATGATATTATCATCGGCACTGCAGCATATGAAATAATAAATACCATTGCAAAAAAAATAAAGGCTTTGAGCATATTCTTTTTACTCCAAAAATGCCCTTGTCAGAAACACTGCCATCTGGTCTCTTGTGACTGTCGTGGCTGGGCAGTATTGTCGGGTTGAACAGCCAGAGGTTATTGCAAGCTCCTTCATCCGATTGATATATCCTGCAAATCCGTCTTCGGCTATATCATCAAAATAGGCATTATATGATGCTGATGATGGGGTCGCGCCCATTGCCTTGATAATAAATACCGCCATCTGTGCCCTTGTAAGTGCGCTATCTGGACAGTATAGTCTTGTCCCGCATCCTGTTGTGATGCCGAGCTCCTTCATCCGATTGATATATCCTGCAAATCCGTCATTGGCTATATCATCAAAATAGGCATTATATGATGCTGATGATGGGGTCGCGCCCATTGCCTTGATGATAAATACCGTCATCTGAGCGCGGTTTACTGGAGAACCAGGACAGTAATTAAGTGGTGTTGAAGAACAGCCTGAGGTTATACTATTATCATATATCTTATTGATGAACGGTAATGCCCAGTAAGTGGCAGGAACATCGTTAAAAACAACCCGGGCAAATTTCTGAATCCTGTGATTATTTGTATCAGCAACATAGACATAACCCCTTTTATCAACAGCAATTCCGTATGGGTAAGCAAACTTCCCGGGCTCTATACTGTCGTCCATCATCCCTCCTGTTGCCCCCCATTTTGTGATATAATTGCCGTTGGAATCAAATTTTACAATTCTATGGTGTGATGTGTCTGTTACATAAATATCGCTGTTCTCATCAACCACGACATCCCATGGATGAAAAAGACTATCACTGCCTGAAAAGTTCTTCCCTATATATCGAATAAGGTTACCGCTCATATCAAGCTGTTGCACCGTATCAGCATTTGGAGAACCAACACCGAAGTGCGAAACATAGATAAAACCTTTTTTTTCATCTATATCAACGCCTGTTGGATAGAAACCAACACTCCAACCGGCAACCTTATTTCCGGCAGAATCGAGCTTATAAAGTTTTTTAGTATCAGCATCAACAACATAAATATTGTTGCTGGCATCAATGGCTATCCCATGAAGACCGTATAGATACTTAAGGGTATCACCAAAATTAATATCTAATTTACCTGAGAATGTTCCATTTGAATCAAACTTCTGTATATTCCTTTTGACATTATCAACCACATATACATTTCCATTGCTGTCAACAGCAGCATCTATTGGATACCTGAACTGGCCATTTCCATCTCCATAACTGCCCCAAGAGTTAAGAACCTGCAAGTTGGTTGTCAAGCTTATAATCCGATGATTACCGGAATCCACCACATATATCCTGTCATTATTTTTGTCAATAGCAATCTTTGTTGGATACCTTATCCCTGTAGTTCCTGAGGAATCACACCCCCATTGGTCAATATAATTCCCATTCAGATCTAACTTCACTATCCTGTTATTATCATCGTCCGACACATAGAGCCAACC
>JAHFER010000195.1 GCA_023248365.1 Nitrospirota bacterium | reverse complement strand
TCGCTCAGGAATTCTAACATAGAGATTGAACAGAGAAGTGCATACACTGAAACTGTTCTGGAAAATGTTGCCACAGGAGTTATATCCGTTGACAATGATGGAAATGTTACAACCTTCAACCACGCCGCAGAAAGAATACTCGGAATCAAAAAAGATGACATTATGGGAAGAGGATTCCACGAAATCTTAAGCCGTATCCCGCCTGATGCTGCAAAAGAGATTATAAAAAAGATCAGGGGAGGGGGCGGCTATATTGAAAATGAAGAAATCCAGTTTAACCTGAACGACAGGAATATTACCTTAAGAATCAAGATGACAACCCTTGCAGACACAAACGGGAATTTCCTCGGTAATGTAATAGTTTTTGATGACCTGTCTGAGCTTATAAAGGTCCAGAGGATAGCGGCATGGCAGGAGGTAGCAAAAAATCTGGCACATGAGATCAAAAACCCTCTTACTCCTATCCAGCTCTGCACAGAGAGGTTGAGGAAAAAACATTATGAAAGGGATGAGAACTATGATAAAATTTTCGATGACTGTACAAATACTATAATTAACGAGGTTAATACACTAAAGGAGCTGGTAAATGAATTCTCAAAATTTGCGCGTATGCCGGCTGCAAGACCATCTGTAAATAATATAAATTCAATTATCAGTGATGTTGTACTTTTGTATAATAGTGCGCATAAAGATATTCTTTTTACTGAAAGTCTTGACACATCCATCCCTGAAATAAATATTGACAGGGAGCAGATTAAACGGGTATTTATTAATTTGTTCAAAAATGCTGTGGAAGCGGTAAATGGAACCGGTCAGGTTTGGGTGAAAACAGAATACGACAATAAGAACAAAATGCTCCATATAGAGATTGCAGATGATGGAGTTGGCGTACCGGCTGAGGACAGAGACAAATTATTTATACCCTATTTCTCCAGGAAAAAAACCGGTACCGGTCTGGGGCTGGCTATAGTAAACCGCATAATTTCCGATCATAACGGAAAAATTACGGTGAAAGACAATATACCGAAAGGGACGAAGTTTGTCATTGAACTCCCTGTGTGAGTGCGTACATGCAAGAACATATCTTAATAGTTGATGATGAGAAGGGTATACTGAGTGCACTTTCGGGTGTGCTTGAAGATGAGGGCTATACTATTTCAACCGCAGGGACTGGCAGTGAGGCATTAAAAAAGATAGGGAACGACACCCCTTCTGTAGTATTACTTGACATCTGGCTGCCGGATATTGACGGACTCGATGTTCTTAAAGAGATAAAGGCTGCACATAAAGATATACCTGTTATTGTTATGTCCGGACACGGCACGATAGAAACGGCTGTTAAGGCAACAAAGCTGGGGGCTTATGATTATATTGAAAAGCCGCTTTCCATGGAGAGGGTTAATCTGCTTATATCTCATGCAATTAAACAGCAGAACCTTGAATTAGAAAATGTCCAGCTCAGGAGGAGTGTTGAAAAGTCAGAAGAGATTATCGGGGAAAGCATCCCTATGCGTCAATTAAAAGAACAATTGAGAATAGTTGGGGCATCAAACAGCAGGGTTCTTATAACCGGTGAGAACGGAACAGGTAAGGAGCTTGTTGCAAGGTCTATACATCGTGAAAGTCAGAGGGCAAACAAACTGTTCATAGCAGTCAACTGTGCTGCAATACCTGAAACACTTATAGAAAGTGAACTGTTCGGGCATGAAAAGGGCGCTTTTACCGGCGCAACCTCTGTTCAAAGAGGCAAATTTGAGATTGCAGACAGCGGCACTATCTTCCTTGATGAAATTGGGGATATGAGCCTTAATACCCAGGCAAAGGTACTTCGTATCCTTCAGGAACAGGAATTTCAAAGGGTCGGAGGGAATAAAAATTTAAAAGTAGATGTAAGGCTTATTTCAGCTACAAACAAGGATCTGCCTGCAGAAATCAAAAAAGGGACTTTCAGGGAAGACCTTTATTACAGAATCAATGTCATTACACTTAATGTACCTCCATTGAAGGAAAGAAGAGACGATATCCCGCTCCTTGCAAAACATTTCCTTAAAGAGATTATCAGGGAACAGGGACTTCACAAAAAGGTATTAACGGACGAGGCTTCTCAATTATTAAAAGAATATGATTGGCCCGGCAATGTCAGGGAGCTGCGCAATTTAATGGAACGTGCGGCAATTATGGTTCAAAGAGATCGCATTTTACCGGAAGATCTTGCTATAATAGGAAAAAACGGCCGGCAAAATGTTACACAATTCATTAATGAAAAACATGAATCCCTCAGGGAGGCGAGGGCACACTTTGAACGGCTTTACATAACAGAGAGATTAAAGGAGAATAGCTGGAACATAACAAGAACTGCTGAAGACCTGAAGATAGAGAGGACTAATCTTCACAGAAAGATGAAGATGCTTGGCATTGAGGAAAGGAGAGAAAATTGTCAGAATTAAGAAAAGATCCCATAACCGGACGGTGGGTAATAATATCGTCTGAAAGAGGCCGGAGGCCGTCTGATTTTCAGGAGGCCACTGCTAAACGAAAAGGAGGCTTCTGTCCATTCTGCGGCGGCAATGAAAGGTTTACCCCGCCGGAGATACTTGCTTACAGAGAACCCGGAACCACGCCAAACTCGGCAGGCTGGAGTCTCAGGGTTGTAGCCAATAAGTTTCCGGCGCTTAAGATTGAGGGAAACCTTGATAAAACAGGGATCGGACTGTTTGATAAAATGAACGGCATTGGCGCCCATGAGGTAATTATTGAGTCCCCTTCCCATGAGACTACCATGTCAACACTTCCTGACAAAAAGATAGAGGACATTATCTGGGCATACAGGGACCGCGTTCTTGATTTAAAGAAAGATCCAAGGTTCCAGTATATCCTCATATTCAAGAATGAAGGAGAGGCTGCCGGCGCCTCCCTTGAGCATTCTCACTCACAGCTTATCGCACTTCCCGTTATACCACGTCAGGTAACTGAAGAGATTGAAGGTGCAAGGCTCTACTATAATTATAAAGAGAGGTGTATATACTGTGATATAGTAAAGCAGGAGATGTCTTCTGAAGAACGGACCGTAGTAGAAAATGAGCATTTCATTGCTATAACACCTTTTGCAGCACGGTTCCCATTTGAGACATGGATCATACCAAAGAACCACAACTCCTGCTTTGATGAGGCACAGCCATGGGAATATAACAGCCTCGCAAGAATCATGAAAAATCTGCTGCTCAGATTAGATAAGGTGTTGAATATTCCCCCTTACAATTATATAATTCACACAAGCCCTCTTCGCAGTCAGGTAAATGATTTCTATCACTGGCACCTTGAGATAATGCCAAAATTAGTAAGAATAGCCGGATTTGAAGGAGGTTCAGGATTTTATATTAATCCCACTTCCCCTGAAGAGTCGGCAAAGTTCCTTCGAGAGGCTAAAGTGTAAGTTGAACCGTTTTAGACTAATATCTGATTTAAGACCTCAGGGTGACCAGCCCAGGGCCATTCAGGCGCTTAGTGAGGGAATCAGGCTTGGATTAAAACATCAGGTACTTCTTGGAGTAACAGGGAGCGGAAAGACATTTACCCTCGCAAATGTTATTGATGAGATACAAAAGCCCACTCTTATAATTGCCCATAATAAGACACTTGCGGCCCAGCTCTATCATGAGTTCAAACACTTTTTCCCTGAAAACGCAGTAGAATACTTTGTAAGCTATTACGACTACTATCAGCCTGAGGCATATATACCTCAGTCAGACACCTACATAGATAAAGACTCTTCTATAAACGATGCAATAGACCGCATGAGACACTCTGCCACAACCTCACTCCTGCAGAGAAATGATGTAATTATTGTATCATCTGTTTCCTGCATTTATGGCCTTGGTTCACCAGAGGCTTATCAGGGTATGCTGCTGTATCTCGAAGAAGGCATGGACACGGACCGGGACGATATTCTCAGGAAATTAGTTGAGATTCAGTATGAGAGAAATGATTATGATTTCCACCGCGGCACCTTCAGGGTTCGCGGAGACGTTATTGAAATATTTCCTGCATCTTTTGAAGAATCCTGCATCAGGGTTGAACTCTTCGGGGACTATGTGGATTCCATATCAGAGATAGACCCTTTGAGAGGGAGTGTAAAGAAGCGCCTGCCTAAGGTTGCAATATACCCGGGAACGCATTATGTTGTACCGCGCGCCAGACTGGATCAGGCATTTGAAGCCATAAAAATCGAGCTTGGAGAACGGGT
>JAHFER010000194.1 GCA_023248365.1 Nitrospirota bacterium | reverse complement strand
GGACATACGCACACGCCCCTGAGGTAGATGGAGTTGTCTACATAACAGATACTGCGGATCAGTCGCCTGTTCAGGGAGAGATGGTTTTAGTTGAGATTACGGGAGCACATCCTTATGATTTGGAAGGAGTTGTGGTCCCGCAATAGCCCGTGATAGAACGACTTGCTATGAAAGAGGAGCAAGTGTTGCGCCCTTTTCAAAACCAGTGTGAAGGGCCTTTTTATTCAACTCAAGAAACGCTGCCGGAACCCTTGATAAGACAGCCTTTTCTATAGCATCATGTGACACAATCTTAGTAAGCTCAGTAATTAAACCCAATGAAATTATATTTGCTGTTATTACTTTTCCCAGCACATTAGCAGCGGTTGCAATTATCGGGAAGGCGTATACCTTGAAATCCCCCCTTGGAACATCTTTTACCTCATCTGAATCAATTAATATTATGCCGCCACTTTTAACATCTTTATGGAATTTTGTATATCCCTCCTGTGTGAGAGCTAACATAGCATCAATTGAGGTTGCCTTTGGATAATCTATATCCTCGTCGCTTATTATTACCTCTGCCCTTGAGGCTCCGCCCCTTGATTCAGGGCCGTATGCCTGACTCTGTACGGCCTTTTTCCCATCGTATATTGATGCCGCTTCAGCAAGTATTATCCCTGCTGTTATTATTCCCTGACCGCCTGAACCGGTGAATCTCAGTTCGTATCTGTAACTCATTTATCCCGTCCCTTCCTATTTTTTAGCCTACTTTTTAGATTGAAGCGATGTAACGAGTTTACCGTATTCTTCGCTGTACTCAGGTCTTTCAGATCTGTGAAGTACGCCTCTTAACAGCTTTCCTTCAAGCTCCTCGGGAGTAAGCTTTTCTGCCTGTTTGACAGAAACGGTTCCATCTTTTTCCAACTGTTCCATCATGTCTGTTGCAGAGGCATATTTATTATATTTGCCGTAGTAAGTCGGACATGCATCTATAATATCTACAACTGATGTTCCTTTGTGCATAAAGGCATCAAATATAATCTTCTCCAGCTCCTGAAAATGGTACGCAGTTCCTCTTGCAACGTAGGTAGCGCCGGCAGCCTTTGCAAGGGTACAGGTATCAAATGGGGGGTCTATATTACCATGACGGCCTGTTGTGGATATCTTCCCCTGTGTGGTAGTTGGTGATGTCTGTCCGCTTGTCATACCGTATGTGAAATTGTTGTATACAAGAATGGTCAAATCCAGATTCCTGCGGCATGCATGGATGAAGTGATTTCCTCCAATTGCAAGTGCATCTCCGTCTCCTGTGATTACAAGAACTTTTAATTTTGGATTTGCCATCTTTAATCCGGTTGCATAGGTAATGGCCCTTCCGTGCAAGGTATGCAGGGTATTAAAGTCTACATATCCCGGGGTTCTGCTGGAGCAGCCTATACCTGAAACCATTGCAACATCATTTTGAGACGTACCGGATGCATGAACCGCCCTCAACAGGCTCTTCAATACAATACCGTGCCCGCATCCCGGACACCATATATGCGGCAGTTTACCACCCCTTATATATGGAGAATAATCAAAGGGAACCTTTTTTTTCTTTTTAGCAAGAGGCTTTGCCTCTTCTGCTGGTGTACTCATTGTAGTCTCCTTCCATTCACTCTACTGTGCCGTTACTCTATCCGTCGAGCATGTCCCGTTCTATTAACATCTCCGACATATTTGAATCAGTTGGAGAAACCGGAGCAGAGGGCATAGGACCATTTCCTAATATTTTTTCTATTATTTGAGCCGGTTTAATGGGTTCGGTGTCAACCCTGAATATACCCTTTACCTCGCATCTTCCGCGGGCAACCCTTTCAACTTCATGAACAATCTGCCCCAGATTCATTTCCGGTACTATAATTGTCTTTACACGTTCTGCCAGTGCATCTACAGCACTGTCAGGGAATGGCCAGATTGTAAGAGGTCTGAGCAGGCCCGCCTTAATACCTTTCTTTCGCAGCTCCCTAACTGCAAACTTGGCAGACCTTGCAGAGACTCCATAAGCAAAAATACCAATCTCTGCATCATCTAAGAAGTACTCCTCATTTTTCCATATCCTCTCTTTATTATCTTCTACCTTTCTAACGAGTCTCTGACCTGCCTCTTCAATTAGTTTTGTATTATTTGTCGGGAAGCCATCTGCCCCATGGTAAAGACCTGTTACATGGAATCTGTAACCCTCACCATAAGCGGCAAGTGGTGCAATATCTCCAAGTGTTGTATCATAAGGCTTATATTCTGAAGGCGCACAGGTTGGTTTAACCCTGTTTACAACCTCAACTTCACCCGGCTGTGGAATAGTAACTGCCTCTCTCATGTGCCCTATTATCTCATCATACAAAACTATCACAGGGGTTCTGTAGATTTCTGCAAGATTGAAGGCCCTGATTGTTTCATAAAATATCTCTTCAACAGAAGCCGGTATAAGAACTATTGCAGGATGGTCACCATGTGTACCCCATTTGGCCTGCATAACATCCGACTGGCTTGGCCCTGTAGGAAAACCAGTAGACGGTCCGCTTCTCATGACATTTATAATTACAATTGGGACCTCTGCCATACAGGCAAAGCCCAAACCTTCCTGCATTAAGGAAAATCCCGGACCGCTTGTCGCAGTCATTGATTTACGCCCGCCAAGGGATGCGCCTGTGATTGCACATATACTTGCTATTTCATCTTCCATCTGAATAAAGACTCCGCCAGTCTTAGGGAGCCTTGAAGACGATATCTCCATAACCTCTGTAGATGGGGTTATTGGATAACCTGCAAAAAATGTACAGCCTGCGTAGAATGCACCTTCAGCACACGCCTCATTACCCTGCATGAACCTCTTCTTGTTAGTCGCCATAAGTTACTTACTCCTCCCTACTCTTCAAAAACCTGAATAGCAAAATCAGGACATCTGTTATCACATAACTGACACCCGTTACAGGCATCTAAGTTCTTCACTGCCACAGTATTCCCATTTATCATTAATACGTCAGTAGGACAAAAGTCAACGCATATGACGCAAGCCTTACAGAGTCTTGGGTCAATCTCTATTCTGAATATCCTTTTTTCTTTTTCTACGACTGCCATAAGACCCCCTTAGTCAAAAATACAATTAAATTAATGCTTAAATCTATTGTATTTTCATGTTAGTTATCAAAAAGTGTAGTTCTTTTATATTACAAGAAGATACTGGAAAATTGCAACATATTTTTTAGATTGATATTTTCATTGTAAATACTGTGTTTTGTGGCATATGTTACAGTGAGGGACACTTTTTTCTCTATTGACAAATAAATTTTACCAATGTTAATATCGTATCTAAAGTTAAATTTATAATTAAGAAAGGAGTTGTAGAATGGCGCTTTATATTAATGAAGAATGTATAGCCTGTGCGGCATGTTTACCTGAATGTCCGAATGAGGCTATCAGTGAAGGGGATATTTACATAATAGACCCGAATAAATGTACTGAATGTGTAGGACATTATGATGAACCCCAGTGCGTTGCAGTATGTCCTGTAGATAATTGCATAAATCCAGACCCGAAGCATTCCGAAACTAAAGATGAGTTGATGGCAAAGTACGAACGGCTGACGGGTGTATAAGGATAAAATCCCTTCATGAAAATATAAAACCTTACTATCCTGCCTTATTTTAAAGTTGGATAGTAAGGTTTTTTGTAATATTTATCAGATATACTGGCTTACATCTAAATTCCATTCAACAGGGTTTAACTCTTTTACAATAGAGTAGTTAGAAATTACCTGATTAGCTACCTCTGTTCCCAGATCGATTAAGTTAGGATTTTGCGGTTTTTTATTTTCATCAAATAAGATAAGTACATTAGGTTTAAGTAACATATTATGGTTAATGGAAATCACTATGCCACATTGGCCTGTGTTTAATTCAACAAAGGAACCGATGGGATATATTCCAATACACTGGATAAATTTTTCTATAATTACCCTGTTAAAAAGTGAATCACTCCATCCATATAGTTTCTTTATAGTCCCATGACAGCTTGTGGCTTTATGATATACCCTGTCATAAGTTATTGCATCATACACATCTGAAATGGCCCCTATCTGACCGATCAGGCTGATCTTTTCTCCGGCGAGTTTTTGAGGATAACCGGTTCCGTTATAACGTTCATGATGCTGTGATGTAAATAGCATGGCATCATTTGGGATATGACTATGCCTGCTTAAAATATCTACACCGAGAACTACATGATTTTTCATTATATTGTAC
>JAHFER010000193.1 GCA_023248365.1 Nitrospirota bacterium | reverse complement strand
TCCGCAGTCCGTCACATAAATATATTGGAAAGATACGGCTTCTATGATATAAAGGTATCTCTTAAGGCGTCTAATATCCCCACGACGTTAAAGGCATATAGCCTTTTTTCTGAGAGGTATGATTACCCTTTGCATGTTGGTATTTCAGAGGCCGGCCCTCTCTTATCGGGTACTGTAAAGTCTGCTGTTGGCATAGGGATTTTGTTATCAGAGGGTATTGGGGATACCATAAGGGTGTCGCTGACAGCAGACCCTGTGGAAGAGGTAAAGGTGGCCTATGAGATATTAAAGTCACTTGAACTCAGACACCGCGGCATTAATATAATCTCATGTCCCACATGCGGCAGGATGGAGATAAATATTGAGCAGATTGCCGCTGAGGTAGAGAAAAGATTATCACATATAACAATGCCTCTGAATATCTCGATATTGGGTTGTGTGGTAAACGGCATAGGTGAAGGTAAAGAATCTGATGTGGGTATTGCCGGCGGCAAGGGGAGCGGGCTTTTATTCAGGGATGGAAAGGTTGTAAGGAAACTGAAAGAATCTGAACTTGCAGATGCACTTGTAAAAGAAGTGGAAGACATAGTTAAAAAGCATATTTGATAAGGAGCTTATGTACTACACCAAACTCTTAATACCAACGCTCCGCGAAGAGCCTGGAGAGGCAGAAATTATCAGCCACAAGCTTATGCTCCGTGCAGGCATGATAAGGAAGCTTGCCGCTGGAATTTATAATTATCTTCCCCTTGGTTATCGTGTCTTAAGAAAGATTGAGACCATTGTCCGCGAAGAGATGAACAGGGCAGGGGCACAGGAGATATTTATGCCGATGGTGCTTCCTGCTGAACTCTGGCGCGAGACAGGGAGATGGGATCAGTACGGTAAAGAGCTTCTCAGGTTAAAAGACAGGCACGATAGGGAATTCTGTCTTGGCCCTACACATGAGGAGGTTGTTACCGACCTCATAAGAAAAGAGGTTAAATCATACAGGCAACTGCCGCTTAATTTATATCAGATACAGAGCAAGTTCAGGGATGAGATAAGACCGAGATTTGGTTTGATGCGGGGCAGGGAATTCATAATGAAGGATGCTTACAGCTTTGATATTGATGAGGCCTGCGCTGAGGAATCCTATCGAAAGATGTTCGAGGCATATAACTCGATATTCAGACGCTGCGGACTCATATTTAAACCTGTTGAAGCAGACAGCGGCCTTATCGGCGGGAGTTTTTCTCATGAGTTTATGGTGCTTGCGGATACAGGTGAAGAGGCCGTAGTCTCGTGCGATGCCTGCGGTTATGCGGCGAATATGGAGAAGGCTGAGGGTAAAAGTCAGAAGTCAGAAGTCAGAAGTCAGAAGTCAGAATACGACCTGCTGCCCCTTGAAAGAAAAACTACACCGGGTAAAAAGAGTGTGGAAGATGTGGCGGCCTTTCTGGGTGTGGCGAAGGAACAGCTTGTAAAGACACTTCTTATGAGAGGCGGTGATAAGGTTGTTGCAGTACTTGTCAGGGGGGACCATGAGTTAAACGAGACAAAATTTGCAAGGATACTTAATGTTACAGAGGTTGAGCTTCTTGCGCCTGCTGAGGTAGAAAAGGCAACCGGTGCGCCTTCAGGTTTCTCCGGTCCTGTTGGACTAAAGGATATACTTGTTATAGCGGATAGTGCAGTTAAAGGGATGGCTAATTTTGTTGTTGGCGGAAATGAGAAAGATATGCACCTTATCAATGTGAGTATGGAGAGGGATTTTACACCTGACCAGTTTGCTGATGTCAGAAATGTGCAGGAGGGTGACGGATGCCCGAGGTGCGAAACAGGAAAGCTGATTATTGTAAGGGGCATAGAGGTAGGGCATACGTTTAAGTTAGGCACAAAGTACAGTGTTTCTATGGATGCAACATATTTAGATGAGGCTGGCAGGCCTCAGCATATGGTAATGGGTTGCTATGGAATTGGTGTGAGCAGAATAATCGCTGCGGCAATAGAACAGAACCATGATAAAGACGGGATAATATGGCCTGCTGCTATTGCGCCCTTTAAGGTAATAATCCTTCCTTTAAATATGACCTCAGGAAATGTTAAGACTACCGCAGAGAGTATCTATAAAGGACTGAGTGAAAAGGGAGTAGAGGTTCTTTTAGACGACCGTGATGAACGTGCAGGCGTGAAGTTTAAAGACGCTGACCTGCTTGGAATTCCGGTTCAGATAGTAGTAGGTGACAAGGGGCTGAACAGGGGGATTGTAGAGATAAAGACCAGAGCGACACGCGAGGTAAAAGAAGTTGCAGTAGAGCAATTGATTCTAAGCTGGGAAATATGATAGACCTCTCAGGTCATAATTCTTCGGATACCCTTTTTTTAGGATATATGGTAACCCTAATGGACAGACGGCGTTATGAGGTTAATAGAGCCACCTTGTTTTTTGTATTCATCCATCCATAGGTGCGGCATTCCCAGGTCTGCCAACCATTGGGTACCTGCATTGCCCTTTAACATGGCAATTGTGGAGATACTTCCGGCTACCATACATTCTTTAGCGATTACACTCACTGATGATAGACCGTGCACAGGCCATCCAGTTAGAGGATTTACTATATGACCGTAGCGTTTTTCATCTATCTTTATGCAACGCTCATAATTACCGCTGCTGGCCAGGGCGCCCTGAGATATTTCAATGGTGGCTATAACAGACTCCGGATCTTCAGGGTGTTGTATTCCGATAAGCCACGGGGTATCGTTTGGGTGGGGACCAATAACATTTATATCTCCCCCCAACTCAATTAAACCATGCTGAATTCCATGTGCAGAACAGATCTCAGATGCCCTGTCTGCCGCATACTCTTTCCCTATGCCTCCCAAATCCAGTTCCATACCCGGGACCAAAAACTTCAGAAGTGGATACTCCCATAAGACTTTATCCAGACCTATCTTCGGCAGAAGTTTTTCAATAGTTTTCTGCTCCGGAAGTTTATCGGATGCAAAATTCCAGGCCGTTCGCAATACTCCTGAGGTGATATCGAATAATCCGTTGCTATTGCTGTAACATGCATACGCATAATTTAACAGTCCGGCGGTTTCCTCATCTACGGCAATACTTCCCCCGGTCTGCGCTATGCGGTTAATCCTTGAAAGGATGCTATCCGGTTGGTATCGTGAATAACGCTTCTCAATTCTGTGGACTTCTGATATGGTCAGTTGGAAAGTTTTTTCAGCCCGGGCACGATCCCCTGCATAGAAATGCAGGTTGCACTCAGTACCCATGGCTGAAAAAGGAAAACTATAAAGTTTAAGCATTGTAATACGTTATGTCAGAGTCAGACGTATTGATCTACCTTTGTACCGTTTCTCTGATCTGAGGAGGACTTATGACTCAGCGCCTCGTTCAGTGACTTTAGAATTGACGACAGGCTTTCTGAGGGGTTAACACCACTACTACCTCCCTCATTGGAAATATTAACCTCTCCCTGGGTTTGCCTGGGAGCGGTCTTGCTTGCACCTGAAATGACTTGCGGACTACTTCCTATACCTGAAATTCCTGAGCTCATTTTTGTTCCTTTCTCTTAATGAAATTTTCCAAACGGGTTCTTATCGGAGATAAGATATTTCGACTTAAGTATTAAAAAAATACGCCAATGCCTGCATACATCCTGATGCAATAAGCGGGATTGTGAAATTGTCATCAAGTTTTGATGACAACAATTCCGTTATAGTGCCGGCTATTGCACCTGTAATAATTACTACAAATGATAAACCGCCCAATGTCCTTTGAAATATTAATCCGGCTGCTAACGCCGCGATAAGAAATGCCATACTCCCTTCAATGCTTTTTCTATTTATACGGTGACGTCCCCAGCTTTTCCCGACTGTAGAGGCGGACGGGTCGCCCACTGCCAGTATTACCATTGAGAACATGGCAAATTCTTTTTTAAATATCAGGAGTGATAGCAGCACTCCTGCGATATACCAGACCGAACCAGTTGGTTTTCTTTTTTCCTCATGACGTAACAGCATATTGAAACAGCGAATAAAGAGAGTGTTTAAGGCAGGAAATATTAACCGTGCAGTTTCTATAGCGATTGCCAGAGCAAGCATGACTGATACAAGAATTATTCCCGATCTTCTGTCCAACTGTGATATTACATATACAAAAAACAGGCCTGATACAAGGTGATAGAGCCTTCGCATATAGTGGTTCCTATGTTCTTTGGTAGAAGGGGAGGTTTGTTACTGTAGCGGAGAGTTTCTTTGAATCCATCTCAATCATAACG
>JAHFER010000192.1 GCA_023248365.1 Nitrospirota bacterium | reverse complement strand
TTTTTGAAGGCATTCCCCATCTCCTTACACCTGTAATAACTCAGCCTAAAGAGGCCGCGTGGGTATTACAGAAACTTGTGGAGGAGATGCAGAAGAGATACCGGTTACTGGCTGACAGAGGTGTAAGAAATATTGGCGCCTATAACAAGGCAGTTGAGGCAGAGAATGTCCTCCCATATATAGTAGTTATAGTAGATGAGCTTGCAGATCTTATGATGACGGCGCAGAGGGAGGTTGAAGATTCCATAGCAAGATTAGCCCAGATGGCAAGGGCCGCAGGTATTCATCTTATTGTTGCAACACAACGACCCTCAGTAGATGTACTGACCGGTGTTATTAAGGCAAACTTCCCTGCACGCATGTCTTTCAAGGTATCATCAAAGACAGACTCACGTACCATCCTCGATTCAAACGGGGCAGAGGATCTGTTAGACAAAGGAGACATGCTGTTCTTACCGCCGGGGACATCTAAACTTGCAAGGATACACGGGGCATATATTTCAGACACTGAACTGAAGAACCTGGTGGAGTACCTGAAGACTCAGGGGACACCGGACTATAGCTATAAGTTTGAGGAATATCCTGATGAATCCGTCAGTGATGCTGAAAAAGATGAGTTTTATCAGCAGGCGCTGGACCTTGTACTCTCTTCCGGGCAGGCATCCATCTCACTCATTCAACGCAGACTGCGTATTGGCTTCAACCGTGCGGCACGGCTTGTTGAGATGATGGAAGAGGATGGATACGTAGGGCCTGCAACAGGGGGAAAACCACGGGAAGTTTTGCGGAGGAAGGATGTTTAAGAAGACAGAAGACAGAAGGCAGAAGGCATATGCCAGAAAGGCTTTGTTAATAATCGCTTCTTCATTCTTTCTCATACTCGTAAGCCTTTCTTATAAAACAGTTACTGCAGCAACTACTGAGGAAGTAATGGGCAGACTCCAGTCAACATACAGCAGTATCCAGGATTTTACTGTCAGCTTTACGCAGCGCAGCTCTATTAAGGGATTTGGAGAAAAGGTCTTTGAGGGAAAACTGTATATCAAAAAACCAAAGATGATTAGGTGGGATTATTTTAAACCGGCAAAGCAGAATATATTTATCAATGGGAAAACAGCCATTCTCTATATACCCGATCAGAAACAGGCAATTAAACAGAACTTATCAAACCATCCTGACGCAGAGCCTGCACTTGGCCTGCTGTCAAACATCGAAACGTGGCAGAATATATTCATAATAAAAGGTGAAGACCCGACAGGTGACGGATTCAGGATAAACCTTACTCCAAAAAATATGCTTACAGTTGAAAAGGTGCTTGTAGAGATTGATAAAGAGACCTTTTTAATAAATAAACTGACCATCTTTGAGAAGGCCGGCAATAAGGTATCTTTTAATTTCTCAAATATCAATACCAACAACGGACTGAAGGATAAACTGTTTGATTTTAAGATTCCAAAAGGAATTGAAGTGTTAGAGTATTAACAAATAAAAATATAGAGGAGGCAAATAATATGGCGGCAGAAAATTCATTTGATATTGTATCAAAGATAGATTTACAGGAGGTAAGAAACGCTGTTGATCAGTCATTAAAAGAGGTTAATCAGAGATTCGATTTTAAAGGGAGCAAGAGTGAAATAAAACTCGATGAATCAGCTAACGAAATCACCATAAGCTCAGATGATGAATTTAAATTAAAGAACTTAGACGACATACTCCAGGCAAAACTGATAAAGCGCGGCATCTCCCCCAAGGCATTGACTTATGGGAAGGTAGAACACGGCCTCGGCGGCACAGCCAAACAGAAGATAACTCTGCAACAAGGCATCCCCTCTGACAAGGCAAAGGAGATTGTAAAGGCCATTAAAGAAACAAAACTAAAAGTTCAGAGCCAGATACAGGATGACCAGGTGCGGGTAACAGGAAAGAACAGGGATGACCTCCAATCAGTAATGAAACTCATGCGCGATAAGGATTTTGGAATTGATATGCAGTTTACGAATTACAGATAGAGCAGGAAAGAATTCGGCAGAAGGCTGCAGGATATCGAAATGATAAGTCAGTCATAGCCTTCGGTAGTCGTAATGGTTTTTCCTTTAAACACCCAGTTAATGAATACGGTATAACCGGTAATCAGCGGAAGGGCGAACAGGGCAATAACAAGCATAACTTTTAATGTGTAAGGCCCTGCTGATGCACTGTATGCAGTGAGACTATAAAGCGGGTCAATGCCTGATGGAACCAACTCCGGAAACAGGCTCAATCCAAGTAATCCCATTATTGAAGCTATCACCACTGCAGAAGCCGCAAACGCCCTGCCAAATTTTCCTCTCCTGACGACAACAGGTATATAAATAGCGGAAAATCATTAATCCCCTTAATTATCGCAGATGAATCACCAAAGGTTATAAAGCTAAGGAGGCCTGGAATTTTAATAGTCCACTTCAGATCAGACTGTGAGTTTTTTGGAATCCCGAATAATACAAATGGTGCATGAGATTGAGTTTTCTGCACAGCCTCAAACACAGCAAATTTTTCAGGCTGCGTAAGGGCCACTTGTTTTGCATGTTCATGACCAAAGGGTACTATCTGTAATACTGAGAGGACAAGACCTGCAATAATAGCAGTCCTCAGTAATTTCCCTGCTCCATCAATTCTCCTTTTATGCAGAAGCAGGTGAGAAGCTATTCCTGCTACAAAAAATGTCCCGACAATAAGGGTCGCATCCACTGTATGAAAAAAACGCTGAAAGGTTGAGGGATTAAATATGACTTCCATGAAGTTAGTTAATTCCGCTCTTCCATTCTTTATAACAAATCCTGCCGGTGTCTGCTGCCACGAATTTGCCGCTAATATCCAGAATGCAGAAATCGTAGAACCTGCCGCCACCATAAATATTGAGAGCAAATGTACAGTGCGGGAGACCTTACCCCTCCCAAATAAATATAGTCCAAGAAAAGAAGATTCCATGAAAAAGGCAATAAACCCTTCTGCTGCCAGCAGGGGACCGAAGACATCTCCGGAAAACCTGGAATACCCTGCCCAGTTCATGCCAAGCTGAAATTCCATAACTATGCCCGTGGCAGTTCCTGTTATGAAGGTAATCGCAAAGAGCTTGCTGAAAAACTTTGCAATCTGAACATAGCATTCCCCATCCTTCTTTTTCCAACCAAGCAGCTCAATTATTACAAGCCACCAGGCTAATCCAAGGCTGATAGAAACAAAGATAAAATGAAATGAGATTGTCAGAAAAAATTGCAGTCGCGATAATGAGACAATATTCAATAAGCACTTCTCCTGTCTAAACAGGTTAGATGTTAATAGTAAAAATTCCCTGTGTCAAGAACATCGATTTCTATGTTCTTTTTCCTTTACTTTTAGCTCAGTTCAATTGATAATAAAGGCTTATATTAATGAATTTCTTTAATAATAAATAGAGGAGAAAAAAATATGGATCCTAAGAAATTGGAAGCGCCAACTTGCCAGAGTTGTGGAATCCCTTTGGGGAGAAAAGAAGATCAGGGGACAAATGCTGACGGAACTAAAAACAGGGAATACTGCATTTTCTGTTTTCAGAAAGGGAATTTCACTGAGCCTGACCTGACAATGGATCAAATGATCAGCAAGGTTGCAGGAGTTCTGGCAGGTGTAGAAAATATGTCAGAGGAAAAGGCAAAAATAGTGGCAGATTCAATAATTCCACCACTCAAAAGGTGGCATGAGTGAAATGGTAATAATCAAATTCTTTCACCTCCTTTCTTTAGTTACCTGGATTGGTGGAATGATATTTCTTGTTACAATCGGGGCTCCAAGTATATTCAAGGTATTACCGAGAGAAAGCGCCGGTGATGTACTTGGAGACATATTCCCAAGATACTGGATTATGGGTTATCTTTGCAGTATCACTGCGCTTGTGACCATCGCAATAATGTCCATGGGTGAACCTGTCCTACCGTGGGGAAGAATCGTTCTTCTTGTCTTTATGACGCTCCTGACTTTTTATCTTGGACTTATATTAGCGGCCAGGACAAGGAAGATAAGATTAAAGATAAGATCTGAAGGCAACACTTCACAGCGTGAAATCCTCAATAACAGCTTCAGGAAAATTCACATGATCTCTGTTATAATGAATGTCATTATCCTGATTGCCGGATTAGCTGTAATATTTCTTATGGTAATTCCCTGAGGCTAAAATAGCAGTATGATGTTTTTCTTTGTTTGTAACTACTGACTTACCGGCAAAAGAATGCTGAATGTTGTGCCGGTGCCAACCTTGCTGG
>JAHFER010000191.1 GCA_023248365.1 Nitrospirota bacterium | reverse complement strand
TAAATATTAGGGAATTATATAGTACTAAGAACAAATCTTAAGACAGAGGTAGATGGAATGAACTCCCCTAACGATTTGGCAAACCTGAAGTCTTCAATTAGTATTGACCCTGGGAATCTCTCTCTTTTGTTGGAAAGTTTTATCAGGGACTATATGGAAAAACTCGAAAGGGAGGGGATAATACTGGGATTGAGCGGGGGGATAGATTCTGCCGTGGTTGCTGTATTGTGCAAAAGGGCAGTCGGAGCGGAAAAGGTCGTAGCCCTGATAATGCCGGAGAAAGACTCAGCAGAAAAACACAAGAAAGACGCCCTTCATTTTGCCCGGGAATTGAATATTGAAGCAAGATTGATAGACATAACTCCGTACCTTAGAAAATTCGGCTCATACAAATTACTTCTGCTCAATAAGGTGCCATTGCCCGGGAAATTAAAAGACACTCTTACAAAAAAGGCTTATAAATTTTATGAGAGGAAAACTGGTGAGACCCCTTTTTCCGCCAGCATATCAGGCTTTAAGGATAAAAAATTCAGCTCCTATCTTGCAAAAGGGAATGCTTACTACAGGATAAAGCACAGGGTAAGGATGGTGCTTCTTTATCTTTACGGAGAGATCGAAAACAGGCTGGTCGTTGGCGCAGCCAATAAGTCCGAATGTAAGATTGGTTTTTTTGTAAAACATGGCTGTGACGCTGCGACCGACATTATGCCAATTATGGGCTTATATAAAACCCAGGTAAGGGAACTTGCCAAATACCTCAATATACCATCAAACATTACAGGGAAATCTCCATCTCCTGACATTATCCCCGGCATAACAGATGAAGAAGCAATAGGAATTCCGTATGAGAAATTGGACCTTGTTTTACTGGCCTTGGAGAGAGGATGGGGAATCTCAGAGATAGCAGATACGCTCGAAATAGAAGAAAAACAGATTGAATATATAAGAAATTTGACTCTAAAATCAGAGCACATGCGAAGGGTTTATCTGCCTGAATTACAGTAGCAAATTACCGTGATCCTGCGGGCTCAGTTTGGCCAACGTCGGAAAAGACAGCACACCTTGTGCTATGAACCGAAGAACCATCTCTTCCAGTTCCAGAAGTGAATGAGCTTATGGGTAAAGGCTGTATCGTTCACTTTCTCAGCCAGTTCTTTGAGTTCCTGCCTGTTTTTCTCTATATCGTCGAACTGTGCCTTCTCAAGCCCTCCGTCAAGGATGAACTGCCTGATCTTTTCAAGCTCTCCATTGTCAAGCCATATGCCATGCCTTGCGCACTCATCTATGATCACACCTGATATGTGGGCATAATTTTTTCTCACCATAAGCTTACTGCATTTCGCACAGGGAATATATTCGATTTTGCCGGGCAGAGGGGGGCGACTGTATTCTTTATTGAGTTTTTCTTCCTGGTAGACCCTTGACTCTGCTGTAATGACATTAAAATCTCCCCTGTTAAGCCAAAGACCTTTACACTGGGGACATACGTTTATTCCTATTTCGTCTCTCCGCTTAAGCTCTAAAGAGACCCTGCACCTCGGACAGATGGGTGTCCCGAGGATCTTATCATCCCCTATCCTTCCGCCGCAGAAAGGACAGAGAACGCTTTCAGGGTTTACATCCTTTCCGCAATTGGGACATTTTACCAGATCTTCCATTTCATTCCTTTAACAGGCCATACCTTATATATCCGAGATAAATATATAGGGCGCCACTCCTTATTATAAAATTGTGCTACTGAGAATTATAGCAAATTTTAAAGGTGTGTGTTTCGGAAAGGCATTGATAACATTGCCAGTATTTACAATTTAGAATTGGCGTAAATATTGGGATTTGACCTCTCTTCGTCCTCTTCAAGAGTTCACCTTTTTATAAAACACCTTTTTAGCCAATTCAGCTGAGATTATATAGAGCACTACGATTAGTCCCATTAATACAAGAATAGAAATTGGCAAAGAAGTAAATCCAAATATCCTTGCGCCAATTGCAGTGAAAGGCAAAACCAGTGTAATGCTGACAATAAGCAGTGTTGCTGCCAGCATGTATCTCCCCGGCTTGCTCTTGAAGAAAGGCTTCCTTGTGCGAATAACGAGAACAACCAGCGACGCTGAAACGACAGATTCAACAAACCAACCAGTTCTGAATTCATCAGGTGTTGCACGAAGAATAAATAACAATACACCAAAGGTGAGGTAGTCAAAAACAGAACTCACAAGACCAAAAGTCATCATAAAATTCCGTATGAACTTTATGTTCCATCGTCTGGGTTTTTCAACCAATTCATTATCCACGTTGTCCGTGGCAATGGTCATCTCAGGGAAGTCCGTAAAAAGATTTGTAAGCAGGATCTGCTTGGGCAGTAAGGGGAGAAAAGTCAGGAAAAGGGATGCCCCTGCCATACTGAACATATTGCCGAAATTAGAGCTTGTTGCCATGAACACATATTTGAGTGTGTTGGCAAAGGTCTTTCTTCCTTCCCGTACGCCTTGCACAAGGACTCCAAGATCTTTTTCAAGCAGCACTATATCAGCTGCATCTTTGGCGACATCAACAGCGCTGTCCACAGATATGCCCACATCAGCAGCATTCAGTGCTGAGGCATCGTTTATGCCGTCTCCCATATAGCCCACAACATTTCCAGCTTTCCTCAGGGCAAATATGATTCGCTCTTTCTGATTAGGTTCGACTTCACTGAAAATATCTACATCGATTACTTGTTTGAGGAGTGCTTCGTCGCTCATCCGCTGAAGGCCCAAACCAGTCAGAATTCTGGGATTCGATAATCCAACCTGTTGACTGACATGAGTGACAACCAGGTGATTGTCTCCTGTGATAATCTTAAGCGACACGCCAAGGATGTGGAGATCATTGATAATCCCAATTATTTCTGGTTTGGCAGGGTCATAGAGAACAAGAAATCCCAAGAACGTCATATCTGCTTCGTGGTCTTTAGTGATGCGTGAATCAGAGCCCAGATCCCGATACGCCACGCCTATTGTGCGAAAGCCCTGGCTGCTGAGTTCCTTAAAGAGTTGTTGCAGCCGTTCTGATGCTGCAGATATATCAACGATTGTTTCATTTGAGGCTTCTGCCTTTGTGCATACATCAAGTACATTCTTGAGCGCCCCCTTTGTTATCATAATATGAGTATCGCCCTTTGCGATCAGGATACTTAATCGCTTGCGAACAAAATCATATGGTTCTTCATCAAGCTTCTGGTAGCCTGACATGTCAAACTGGCGATAGGTACGGATTGCTTCATCAATAGGGTTTACAAACCCTGTTTCATAAGAAGAATTTAAATAGGCATAGAGCAGGACCTTTTCGCTTTCATTACCATCAATATTCAAGGTGGAACGTACATGCACAACACCTTCGGTAAGCGTGCCTGTCTTGTCAGAGCAGAGGATGTTCATACTGCCAAAGTTTTCAATAGAGGCAAGGCGTTTGACAATTACCTTTTTGAGTGCCATGCCTTTTGCGCCATGGGATAGGTTGACCGTGATGATTGCCGGCAGAAGTTGCGGGGTTAGGCCAACAGCAAGCGCCAGGGCAAAGAGGAATGAATCCAGGACAGGGCGTGCCAGGTAGACGTTGAAGGCGAAAATGGCGATTATCAGCAACAGTGTAATTTCCATCAGTAGATAGCCAAACCGCCTGACTCCCCGCTCAAATTCAGTCTCAGGCGGCCTGAGTGACAGGCGTTCTGAAACCTTGCCAAACTCGGTTTCTTTGCCAGTGTGGACAACCATTGCTTTCGCACTGCCACTGACCACGTGTGTTCCCATAAAAAGGGTGTTTGTACGCTGTCCAAGAGGAGTTTCGGTCGCTAAAATCCCGGGAGTTTTATCTACAGGATGCGTTTCGCCAGTCAAGGCTGCTTCATCCACAAATAGGTCTTTGGATTCAAGAATCAGGCCATCTCCCGGTATTATGTCTCCGGCGTTGAGTATGACAATATCTCCAGGCACTATCTCCTCAACTGGAATTTCACCCGATGTGCCATCACGCATCACCTCAGCTTTTATTTGCACAATGGATAACAATTTTTCAATCGCATTTGCAGCTCCCCGTTCCTGCCAAAATCCAAGAAGACCGCTTACTGAGACAATTGCTATAATGATGACAGCGTCAACTGGGTCATGTAGGAAAAATGACAATATAGATGCGAAGATGAGGATAAGGATAATCGGACTCTTGAATTGGGAAAGCAGAAGAGTAAGTGTGTTAGCTCTACTTTTGGCTTTTAGGAGATTAGGTCCATAGCGTGTAACCCGCTGCCTGGCTTCATCATTCGTCATCCCCTCGGGAGTTGTTTGCAG
>JAHFER010000190.1 GCA_023248365.1 Nitrospirota bacterium | reverse complement strand
GTGGAAGGGCCATCGCTCAACGGATAAAAGGTACGCCGGGGATAACAGGCTGATCTCCCCCAAGAGTTCACATCGACGGGGAGGTTTGGCACCTCGATGTCGACTCATCGCATCCTGGGGCTGGAGTAGGTCCCAAGGGTTGGGCTGTTCGCCCATTAAAGCGGTACGAGAGTTGGGTTCAGAACGTCGTGAGACAGTTCGGTCCCTATCTGTTGTGGGCGCAGGATATTTGAAGGGAGCTGTCCCTAGTACGAGAGGACCGGGATGGACGGACCTCTAATGTGCCAGTTGTCGCGCCAGCGGCAGTGCTGGGTAGTTATGTCCGGATGGGATAACCGCTGAAGGCATCTAAGTGGGAAGCCCACCCTAAGATTAGATATCCCTCCGTGAAAACGGACTAAAGGTCCCTGGTAGACGACCAGGTTGATAGGCTGAGTGTGTAAGCACAGTAATGTGTTGAGCTAATCAGTACTAATAGGCCGTGAGGCTTGACCATTGAATGCTTCTGACTGATTGGGTATTATAAAAAATGATAAATCCAGATCGCAAAAAAACGATATATTCAATTAACTTAAAACAAATTAAGTAAAAGTATAAATGTAAAATAGAGTTTCCTGGTGGTGATTCCGGAGGGGATACACCCGTTCCCATTCCGAACACGGAAGTTAAGCCCTCCAGGGCCGATGATACTATGATCGTGAGGTCATGGGAAAGTAGGTCGCTGCCAGGACATATATTATAAGCTCCTTCTTGTATATCAAGAAGGAGCTTTTTTTTTGGTACATAAAGAGTTATTGATTTGAAACCGATAGTCAGGGTACTTAAAATTATTTAATAACCTATTAGGATATCCATAAGTTAATGCAGATTAAAAATCTCTATTCCTTTGTTACGAAAAGTATCCGGATAAAATTTATTTTCCTGCTAAGTCTCCTCTTTTTGCTTATGGGAATAGTGACATTTGTTTTCTTTATTAATAGAGCAAAACAACAACTTCATGATAAGTTAATTGAAAAAGGTACAATCTTAGCAGAAGATCTTGCTTATAATGCTACATTTGGAGTGGCATTAGAGGATTCTGAGATATTAGGAATTTTGATAAATGGAATTATAACCCGTCAGGATATTGCATATGTCGTTATATATGACAGTCATGGAAGAGAACTTGCCTACAAAGATCCCCTGTATGTAAGGAAAATAATTAACGCCGTAACCCTTCCTGCTAAAGGGGATGTTCATAAGACTATTATTTCCATGAATGAACTAACTAAAGGGAATACTTTTTATGATATTGTTACACCTATAGTTCGCAAGTCTTCTAATAAATTGCAGCAAAAGGGTTCAGAAGGAGATGCTCTTGATCCTGTTCCAATGAATGAGGAGGTGATAGGTGTTGCAAGAGTTGGTGTTTCACTAAACTTATTAAAGGTAGAATTAAGAAAACTATTATTTTTCAGTGTACTAATTACTGGAATGATCATTCTTGTATCTATAGGTATTGCCCTTGTATTTATTAAGATGATTGTTAAACCTGTATTGGATATGGCCTCTGTAGCTACTGCGATAGCAGAAGGTGATTTTACACAGGGTGTTAAAGTTAAGTCTAAGGATGAAGTAGGTGTCTTAGGAAATGCATTTACAAAGATGGCAGGCAACTTAAAGGAAATGATAAAGAGTATTCAGGACGCGTCTAAAAATGTTGTTTCAGCATCCCACCATATGAGTGTATGTTCTAATAACGTAAGCGAAGGGGCTCAGCAACAATCACAGTCTATTGAAAGCATTTCTTCATCTATTGATGAGATAAATACGTCCGCCGGAGATATAGCCAGTAGTATAGATATATTATCAAATGCTGTGGTGGCAACTTCTTCATCCATCCTTGAGATGGAGACGTCAATAAATGAAGTAGCCAATCATACGGGAGAGTTAGAAACATCAGTCGAAGAAACCTCCTCAGCTATTATAGAAATGTCTGCATCCATTAAGGAAGTTGCAGATCATGCGGATATACTTGCAGATGCGGCGGAAAAGACAGTTAAGACTGCGCAGGACATTAATATATCAATTAGCAGAGTTGAAGAAAGTGCAAAGAAGGCAGCCAAGTTATCTGAAAAGGTAAGTGAAGATGCAGCAAAAATGGGGTTACAATCTGTCAGGAAGACTATTGAGGGAATGGATAATATCGGAAGGACCATGGATAAATTAGCTTCAGTTATCAGTGGACTGGGAACTCGTTCTGAGCAGATCGGTGGTATTCTCACAATAATAGATGAAGTGACAGACCAGGCAGGCCTGTTGGCATTAAATGCTGCAATACTTGCGGCACAATCAGGCGAACACGGGCGTGGTTTTGCAGTGGTGGCTGATGAAATCAAGGAACTCGCTGAAAAGACTGATGCTTCCACAAAAGAAATTGTACAACTTATAACAAATGTTCAGACAGAAGTAGGAGATGCGGTCATTTTAACTAAAGAGGTTCTGAGAAGTGTTGAAGAAGGTAAGGGACTTTCTATGGAATCTAATGTTGTTTTGCAAAAGATATTAAATAGCGCTGAAGAATCAAAAGAAATGGCTAAAATAATTGAGCATTCTACTATTGAACAGGTAGATAGTATAAAGGAAGTTACGGGGTCTATTGATAGAATTAATACAATGATAATTCAGATTGCCCATGCCACTCAAGAGCAAAACTTAGGCACAGATAGAATTATTGAGGCTACTGAGAGGGTTAGGGATATTGCAAAATTGGTAAAAAGCGCTACTACAGAACAGGCTGTTGGCAGTAGCCAGATTGCAGAAGCTATGGCAAATGTCAGCTCTAAAATTCAGGAGATAGTGATTGCTTCAAATGAACAGACAAAAGGTAGTCAGAAGATATTTAATTCCATAGAAGATATTCGCAGTATTACACAAAGTAATGTAGAAATTGCCTCAGAGATGGCTGTTGCCGTCAACCTTCTTGCCAGGCAATCAGAGTTGCTTGAATCGCAAGCAAAAAAATTTAAAATATAAGAATTCTATCCCCCCAAGTTTGTCAGTTATTTTTAACAAACCCTTATGACAATAGCTTTGGATTCATCAGGCCATAAAGCCCAAAGCCAAGTACCTCTTCAACTATTGCATCTATCTCTGAAATGTCCCTGCGGCTTAAGGTGATATGTTCAATGACCTCTCGTATACTTCCTAAAATACAGTATGAGGTGATCCTGGGATCACATTCACGTACGAGATTCATCCTGATGCCGAGCCTGAGGGCTTCTTCTATCTTGTACGCTGAGTTTGAATAGAATTCTGTAATTTTCTGATCAGATTCTTCATCAAGTCCTGTGGCATGACGCAGGAGTATTTTGCTTAATTCAGGGTTCTCCACAAACAGGGTAAAGATGCGGGTCAGATTGGCCCTGAGCTGATCCAAAGGGTTAGGCTGTTCTGCCCCTATTTCTATAGTTTTGATACAATGGTCAATCTCAAGGAGGAGGTTATTTAATATGCTATCGAATATCTGCCGCTTGTTTTCAAAATAGAGATAGAATGTCCCGCGGGCTATCCCCGCCTTTTCTATCAGATCTGAAATGCTTGTATCGTGATAACCTTTTTGTGAGAATACGGTTATGGCAGCGGTGAGTATCTCTTCTCTGCGGTTTTTTTTAAGCATTAATGTCCGGCGATTGTAAGTCTGCTGATTTTAATGGTTGGTGCACAAACCTTCTGTCTGAAATCGAGGTCATTGCCGATCATCTCTATATTCATAAGCATATCTTTAAGATTGCCTGCAATGGTAATCTCCTCAACCGGATATGTCAGTTCTCCATTCTCTATCCATATTCCTACAGCACCTCTGGAATAGTCGCCTGTAACAGGATTAAATCCAAAGCCTATCAACTCGGTGACATAAAGGCCGGAGTCCACAGATTTTATAATGTCAGACGGGAGACAATTTCCGGATGTCAGATAGAAGTTAGTGGGAGATACTACAGGCGGTGCGCTTGGGCTGCGTGATGCATTTCCCGTGGTTGCAAGGCCGAGTTTTCGTGCTGAGTATGAATCTAAGAGATAACTTTTTAAGACACCATTTTCCACAACAGCAGTTTTTGCTGTGGCTGTACCTTCTCCATCAAAGGGCTTAGAACCTAAGCCCCAGGGTATTGTACCGTCATCAAATATTGTTATATCCGGAGAAGCTATCTGCTTATTTAACATCCCTGTAAGAAATGATGACCCTTTGTATATCGAGTATCCTGATAATGCCGAACACAGACTGCCCAGAAGATCTGATGCTGTCTCAGAATCAAAGATTACAGGTGCCTGGCATGTATGTATCTTCCTTGCACCAAGACGC
>JAHFER010000189.1 GCA_023248365.1 Nitrospirota bacterium | reverse complement strand
AGCTCCTGAGAGCCTCGCACAAGTATTGTTTTTCTCGTTTTATCTCTAAAAACTGGATAAAGTCCAAAACCTCAGTAAGAATACTTTCCGGGAGCCTTTCAATTTCTTCCTTTATCAATTTTTTAACCGACATTTTTCCTCCTTCAAATCCTCTTTGATTAAGTATAGCCTGTTCCCTCACCTCTCCTACCTCTCCGTCTGTACTATCTGCCCCTGCGCTGACATGTAATTTCCTATGTTTGCTTCGTAGAATATGCCTTTGTCTGAGGTGTATACCTTTCCGTTGTATTTTGTCTTTATTGCTGTCAGTCTTCTACGTATGGTTTCGCCGACAAATCGAAGATCTCCTTCTACATCTTTTCCTGCCTGCTGGCTTACAGGTTTTACCATAAGAGTGCCGTTCATCTCTTTAGATTCTGTTAAAGTAAAAGCGCCTGCCATATACTGGACTTTTTTCGGGTCTCTGATAAGTGGTATTAATATTTTGGTCTTCTGGCCGTCAAACAATTTACTGAGATGTTGATCTGAATTGTCTGCCCATAGTTTCATACCTGCCCCGTTCCATCCCTTTATCACAGAAGCTGAGCTGTCGGTTTTTACTATATCTGCGGTTGTCTTATAGTGCTTCAACAGGTTCGAGACGGTCTCTTTCTTATTACCTATGAAGATCCATCCATTCCATGTTGCATATGATGATAATAACTTCTTATCAGCCGAACGATTGGGGTTATAGACAATCTTTTCATTATGAGGCCCTGAAATTGATTTAGCGATTTTTCCCCCGGAAATCTTTTCTAAATAAGGGGCAATGCCGGTTTTCCCATCCATCTTTCCAACCTTTGACGCAACAACCGGTATATCATCCGAAGACCAGGAGATGATGTAGAAGGTTGATGGTAACTTATTTATTATGTTCTCTCCGTCTACTGTAAATTTCAGGTAGTTTTGCGCAAAAGTCTTTACCCCTGGCTTATCTTTATTGAATTCAAATGTAAGCGCTAAGGTGTATTTGCTGGTTAATATTAGAAACACAGAAACAAGTAAAATAATTCCTACTGTCTTCTTCATTATTTAGGCCCCCCTACAGGATGAATCATCACCTGTGCTGTTATATTTCCGTTTTCCTTATTAATAGTCCTGTCTACCTTGAGATTGCTTGTTGAAAGGAATCTGTCAGACAAATCTAACAGATAAGCAAGATCATTCTCTACCCCGGATATATCACCATTATCCTGTATCATTAGTGACAACTCTGCAACAACTGTATCACCACCCGGACGTCGTATTTTTATAGTACCTCCCCTGAGACTGTTTACAGAGGAGAAGACTAAAAAACCCTTATCCTTTTCCAGGCCCTCGACCGCCTTAGAAACCTCCATACCGTTATTAAGGAATAACAGATATGCTATATCTTTTCTGTCTGAAATCTGTGACATAAGACCCTGGGACGATTTTACATTCAGATTAGTATCTTTTACCGGTGCAGGGTAGAGAATGTCTTTTATAACACTCTCTCCTTCTCCGATAAATAGTGTGCCATTATCCTGATATACTAAAATCTTTAAGCCTGCAGATGTTCTTAAAATGTATTTTCCTTCTATAGCGCCAAATCCCCTGTACTGCATCTGTGCCATTATTATGTCATGGATCCTTCTGAAGAGCTTTGCTCTCCAGCCGAGGTCTATGGCAGCGGCCCAGCCTCCGCCATCCTTGTTTTTCAATATATAAAGTTCTGCTGTAGGAGGTATAAGTGGTTTTAGGAAAAATGGGATTCCCGGTATTGATGCCTTGCCGCCGGGTATGGACGATATTATCGTAGTAAACGGTCTGTCCCATAAGGAGCGGGTCTTAACTGTTCCGGCAAGGTATGAGTGCTCATAAAGATTGCCTTTCAGTGATGATGAAGCTTCAGGCTTAAAAAACCAGATAAGCGCCAACAAAATGAGGACGGCAACTATTATCAGCCCGTATTTAATATACCGCATTTCTACACAGCCGCCTTGCTATACTTGCTATAATTGAAGCGCCTATTCCTAATCCCCTGAACATCGGCAACATGTATTTTGACAGCCTATTTTATCAGCAATGATGAATAAGTCAATCATCAAAAAATTTGTATTATAAAGCGGAGGATACTATATTGATTATTTTCTGCTATAATCATGTCCTAAAGTTTATGAGGAATAAAAATGCTTGAACATACTTTTATATTTTTGCCTGGCGTTGGTGCAAGGTTTGAGAGGCATTTGTGGCAGGAGGGGATATTCAGGTGGCATGACTTTCTTAACACAAAACATATCCAGGGTTTATCTGAGGACAGGAAAGACCAGCTTGACAGGGAGCTTACAGATGCATTCAATGCCCTTGAGATGCATGATATAAACTACTTTGCCAGGAGGATTAATCATTCTGAGCACTGGAGGTTATTTGATTACTTCCAAAAAGAGGCAGTATGCCTTGATATTGAAACTAACGGCGGGTCTGCTGATGAGGAAAGTGTTACAGTTATAGGTTTGTATGGCAGTGATAAGATGCATAGCCTGATTAAAGACATAAACCTTACTTCTGAGACATTAAAAGAAATCCTCTCCTGTTATAAGTTGATAATAACATACTATGGCCGTGTGTTTGATGTACCCTTTCTTAATAAGGCACATTCAGGACTGAATATCACCATGCCCAATTACGACCTCTGTTTTGCCTCTCACAGGCTTGGTATAAAGGGAGGGTTTAAAAAGCTTGAGACCTATTTTGGAATCAGCAGGGATGAGGGTATAAAGGGCATGGATGGCTATGATGCTGTAAAACTCTGGCGGCGGCATAAGAGAGGTGATGACGGGGCACTTGAATTACTCGTAAAATATAATGAGGCTGATACTAAGAACCTTTTTAATATCGCAGCAACTATTTATGGTATGTCTTTTAAGAAGTTTGGCCCGCCATCTTTCTTAGAAGCCCAAGGTTAATCCGGTCTTCCTTTAAGTCTTTATCTTTAGGTGTCTCTATAATCTTCGGGATATTTTCAAATCTATTATCCCTCATAAGGAGGTTGAAGAACCCTGTTCCAATGAAGCCCTTTCCTATATGTTCGTGCCTGTCTACCCGGCTGTTCAGCCCCTTTTTTGAATCATTAACATGAAAACATGCAAGCCGTTCAAACCCGATTATCCGGTCAAATTCATCCATTACACTTTTATATCCTTCCGGGGAGCTTATATCATAACCAGCAGCAAATATATGACAGCTGTCAATGCACGTCTTAATCCTGTCTTTGACCTTCACACATTCTATGATGCGGGATAAATGTTCAAACCTGTAACCTATGACTGTCCCCTGTCCGGCCGTAGTCTCCAATGCAATTGAGACATTGCAGCCGTCTGTCTTTTCCATTATCATGTTCAGCCCGTTTATTATGTTGTCAATACCGGCATCTTCTCCTGCTCCGCTATGTGAACCCGGATGAATTACGATAATGGGGATATCAAGTATCCTGCACCTCTCCATTTCATCAATCAGGGCATTAATTGATTTATCCCATAGCTCTTTATTGCCTGATGCAAGGTTTATAAGATACGAGTCATGGGCAATTACAGTCTTGATTTTGGATTTCTTTTGAAGTGTATGGTAGCGGTCTACTTCATCAGGATTAAACGGTTTCCCTTGCCACTGATTCGAGTTCTTAGTGAATATCTGGATAGTAGTACAGTGCAGGGAAGCCCCCCGCTCTATAGCCTTATCTATTCCGCCTGCAATGGATGTATGTGCGCCGAGTAGCATATATTTTCTATTCTATATTAAAATAGCATGTTTTTCTATGTTTATTCTGCCCTTGCTTTTAGAACCATTTTGTTTCATAATTTCCTCTCTTATTGGGTGAGGTTATGGAAACTATTCGTGTCAGGCCGGTTAAAAGATTAAGCGGTGAGATTTGTGTGCAGGGGGATAAGTCTATCTCTCACAGGGCTATTATATTCGGCTCAATTGCAAAGGGGGTAACTAAGGTTACAAACTTCCTTACCTCTGATGATTGCATGAGGACGATGAGGGCCTTTGAGGCTATGGGGGTTAAGATAATTGCGCAAGGTGAGACTGTTGAGATTCATGGCAATGGGCCTGATGGATTGACTGAACCGACTGATGTGATGGATATGGGTAACTCCGGCACCAGTGCAAGGCTTCTCAGCGGCCTGCTGGCAGGTCAACCTTTTTATTCAGTTTTTACAGGTGATAATTCGCTCAGACGCCGCCCAATGAAAAGGGTTATTGAACCTCTGAAGATGATGGGGGCGAATATCTGGGGCAGGAAAGGCGGCGAGTATTTACCACTGGCTATACGAGGAAGTA
>JAHFER010000014.1:13873-15527 GCA_023248365.1 Nitrospirota bacterium | reverse complement strand
TGCATTTGGATGAACAGGAGAGATTAGATGCCTTCTAAGCTTGTAATACTTATCAGGAGTAACCCTGATGAAAGTCACAGACCAGCAGAGGCTATAAGGATAGCAGCGGGATTAGGTATTGGTAAAAATCCCCTTAAGGTAATTCTATCCGGTGAATCTCCCCGTGTCCTGTCTCCTGACGAAGACGACCTGATAGACATAGATATAATTGAGAAATTTCTTCCAATGATGAATGAATGGGATATCCCAATATATGTTGATAAAGTGTCGCTTAGTAAGATTGATTTAAAGAACAGCCCTTATAAATTCCGTGTTGCAGACAGCAAAGAGACATCAGAACTTCTTGCGGGCGGACATTATGTAATGGTATTTTAATTCACATGAAACCAATACTTCACATAATTAATAATCCTGATGATACTCAGGCCATTGAAATGATTAAAATACAGTGGAAGGATAATGCCTACGGAGTAGCCGCTGTGTTTGCCGGTGAAATCCCATCAGTACTTCCATCCATGCCTGATGTAAGGATATGTGTGTTAAGGGAAGATGCGTTGGAAAAGCCTGGATTCGAAGTTATAGGATATTATGATTTACTCAACCTGATATTCAGCGTTGAGACAATTACTGTATGGTAAGAAACGCTTAAAACAATAAAAATTATACTCACACGAAGGACACGAGGAAAAGATGGGAAATAAAATTAAATAATTCTTTGTGTTCTTAGCGGCTTTGTGTGAGAATGAAAAGAAATCCAATCCGGAGGTAATAACCAGTGGACACTGAATCAGTTCAGAAGGTATATAATAACTATGCCAGTATATATGACCTCCTTTTCGGCATGATCTTTGAACAGGGGAGGATGTCTGCCATCAAAGGCCTCAGATTAAGGGCTGGAGATAAGGTACTGGAAGTAGGCGTTGGTACAGGACTCTCCCTCCCGTTCTTCCCATCTCATTGCAATGTCGTTGGAATTGACCTGTCAGAAAAGATGCTAAAACGTGCAAAAATGAAAATTAATTCACAAAAACTTTCTCATATAGCCATTAAAAGAATGGATGCAACAATGATGGCCTTCTCTGACAATTCATTTGACTCAGTATATGCAGCATATCTTATATCGGCTGTTCCAGATCCATGGGGGGTGCTGGCTGAGATGAAGCGGGTCTGCAGAAAAGATGGATCAATTGTAGTAGTAAACCATTTTAAGAGCAGCAACAAATTCATATCATCAATTGAAACATCCATCTCCCCTTTTTGCAGTAAGCATCTCGGATTCAGAACAGACTTATGTATGTCATTTATGACAAAGGACGCAGGATTAAAGCTCATTGAGAGAAGGCGGCTGTCACCGGTCAGCCTATGGGAGATAGCAGTATTTCGTAATTTGAAGGAGAGTACATGGTTTTAACAGCACCCTCTCCTGGAATGGAACAGATGTACTCACACGAAGACACAAAGGACACTAAGTAAAAACAGAAAATAATATTTTATAATTCTTCGTGTGCTTCGTGGCTTTGTGTGAGAAAATGTGAAAATAAAAATGGAGTTTAAAATGGCCGGCAGCAATTTGTTTGACGACTTAGATGACCTTCACTGGGAGATGGAGCGGCTCTTTCACAGTCTCTTCAATCCAAAACACCCTTTTCACCTG
>JAHFER010000014.1:0-13863 GCA_023248365.1 Nitrospirota bacterium | reverse complement strand
TTACCTGCTTGCAGAAAGAAGCTGGAGACCCCTTACAGACATGTATGAGGTTGATGATGAGGTAATAATTAAGATTGAGATACCAGGGGTTCCAAAGGAGGATATATCCCTTACTTTAGACGACAGGCAACTCATTATTCGTGGAACAAGGGGAAATCCTCTTGAAAAATTAGGGCTGATATATCACCAGATGGAGATTAATTACGGTGAATTCGAGCGTATACTTATGCTCCCGCCTGGAGTAGATACTAAGAATATTAAGGCAGAGCTCAAAGAAAAAGAGGGCTTTCTGTATATAACTATAAGTAAGAAAGAATAAGGGAAGTAAACAATGTTCGAGCCAAAAACAAATGAAAAAAATGATAATTCCGCAATAGTAAAAGGTGATATCCCTGATACCCTACCTATAATCCCCTTAAAAGATACCGTAATTTATCCATACACAGTACTCCCTATCTTTGTTACAGAAGAAAGTTCCATCAAGGCTGTTGAAAATGCCATGGCCTCACATCGCATAATCGGGGGAGTAGCAGTTAAAAACAAAGAATCAGGAGAAATTACCACTGATGATTTCTACTCCATTGGAACAGCCGCAGTAATCCACAAAATGTTAAGGATGCCGGAAAAGGGGGTAGCCCTTGTAGTTCAGGGCATTGTAAAGATAGTGATAAAGGAATATGTCTCAGTAGACCCGTTCTTTAATGCATCAATAGATGTAATTACAGAAAAACCTGTCAGGAATACAAGGATTGAGGCCCTGATGAGGACTGCTATAGCGCTTACGCAGAAGATGATATCCCTGGCGCCTTATCTGCCGGAGGAAATAAATATAACTGCGATAAATCTGGATGACCCTTTGAAACTCGCATATCTCATAGCCACTATAGTCAGGATGAATCTCGAAGAACGTCAGGTGATACTGGAGCTTGATAGTATTGAAGAAAAATTAAACCGTGTTATTGCCATTCTGACGAGAGAGGTTGAACTGCTTGAACTCGGGGGAAAGATACAATCACAGGTTCAAAATGAGATGACTAAGGCACAGCGTGAGTACTACCTTAGAGAGCAGTTGAAGGCAATCAAACAGGAATTGGGAGAAACAGATGAGCGGACCCAGGAGTCCAATGAAATCAGGGGAAGACTAAAAGAGGCAAACCTCCCTGAAGAGATTATGAAAGAGGCAGAAAGAGAGGTAAGCCGGCTTGAAAAACTGTCAACCGCATCACCTGAATATAATGTAGTAAGGACATATGTGGACTGGATTATGGACCTTCCCTGGAATAAAAGTACAGAGGATAACCTTGATCTTGAAAGGGCACAAAAGATACTTGATGAAGACCACTATGACCTGGAAAAGATAAAGGACAGGATTATTGAATATCTTGCAGTAAGAAAGCTCAAGAAGGACATGAGAGGCCCAATCCTCTGTTTTGTCGGACCTCCGGGAGTAGGCAAAACATCTCTCGGACAGTCCATAGCAAGGGCGCTTGGAAGACAATTCATACGTATGTCCGTAGGCGGGATGCATGATGAGGCGGAGATACGCGGACACAGAAGGACATACGTGGGAGCATTGCCCGGCCGCATTATACAAAGTCTTAAGCGTGCAGGCTCAAATAATCCTCTGTTGATGATAGACGAGATAGACAAGGTCGGCATGGACTACCGTGGAGACCCATCCTCTGCTTTACTTGAGGTGCTGGACCCTGAACAGAATTTTTCTTTCAGGGATCACTATCTGGATTTACCATTTGATCTTTCAAAGGTCATGTTTATAACAACTGCAAATGTAATTCAACCCATCCAGCCCGCCCTTAAGGACAGGATGGAGATTCTTATGCTCTCAGGCTATACTGAAGAAGAAAAACTCGGAATTGCAAAGAGTCACCTGATTCCAAAAGAGCTTAAAGAACACGGCCTCACTACTGAAAATGTTGAACTCACTGACGAGGCGATACTCAGAATTATCTCCGGCTACACAAGGGAGGCCGGCGTAAGAAATATTGAAAGAGAAATAGCCGCGGTATACAGAAAGATTGCAAAAGATGTTGCCGGAGGAAAAGGAGAAAAGGTCATTGTTAATGTTGCAGATGTACACCACTACCTTGGCACTGAAAAGACATACCCTGAGGTGGCAAAGAGGACAGCAATACCAGGCGTTGCCACAGGGCTTGCATGGACTGAAACAGGGGGAGACATACTCTTTATCGAATCCACACAGATGCCCGGAAACAAGGGCTTCACGCTAACCGGACAACTCGGTGACGTAATGCAGGAGTCAGCAAAGGCCGCATTAAGTTATGTCCGGTCAAAAGCAACAGAACTCGGAATCCCTGAAGATTTCTTTGAGAAACATGATATACACTTACACGTACCTGCCGGAGCAATCCCTAAAGACGGCCCGTCAGCCGGCGTCACCATGATCTCTTCTCTGGTATCACTGCTAACCGGTAAACCAGTAAAGAATGATGTAGCCATGACCGGTGAAATAACCCTTACCGGACTGGTGCTGCCTATTGGTGGAATAAAGGAAAAGGCGCTTGCAGCAAGACGCGCAGGCATAAAGACTATAATCCTTCCCAAAAGGAATGAAGCTGATTTGGAAGAACTGCCTGAAGAGCTTAAAAAGGATATGAATTTCGTTTTTGCAGAAACTGTAAATGAGGTGCTGAAAGCAGCTATGTAGGGTTGTCCCTTCTTTTATACACTACTTCCGGTAACTACCTGATGCACTGGACCTGATGCACTGGAGAGGTTGATAAGCCTGAATGAAATATAAGGGACAATGCCTCATCATCATTTAAAATATCAATCACCTCCTTTGAAATTATCCCTCCCAGTACAGCAACCTTCCTAACCTGTTCTATATTAATACCCTTATATTTGAAGATTCATGTCAAGTGTGCTATATATTGAGGTACTTGAAACTGAAAACAGAAAGCGGTTACATGGATAAAGAAGCGGCTGAAAAACGGATCGCTGAACTAAGAGAAGAGATAAATTATCATAATTACCTCTATTATGTTTTGGATTCCCCGGAAATAGCAGACGCAGAATATGACAGGCTCATGCACGAGCTTTTTGAACTTGAGAAGCATTACCCTGAACTTATCACGACTGAATCACCAACTCGAAGGGTAGGCGCCCCTCCCCTGAAAGAATTTAATTCTGTAACCCATACCATCCCTCTTTTAAGCCTTGCAAATACAGAGACTGAGGAAGACACTTTTGAATTTGACAGGCGGATAAAACGACTGCTTCACCTTAAGGAAGAAGATCCGATTGAGTATGTTGCAGAACCCAAGTTGGACGGACTGGCAGTGGAATTAGTTTATGAAAAGGGAATCCTTAAGATCGGATCTACACGCGGTGATGGTTTTACAGGAGAAGATGTTACATTAAACATTAAGACCATAAGGACCGTCCCTCTGAATCTGATGAGCAAATTCACCCCAATGCCTGATAGATTGGAAGTCCGGGGAGAGGTCTTTATCAGGCTAAAGGATTTTCAGGCGTGGAATAAAACAAGAGAAGAGAGCGGAGAGCCGCTATTTGCCAATCCCAGAAATGCCGCCGCCGGCTCATTAAGACAGCTTGATTCAGGCATAACTTCAAAAAGACCTCTGGATATATACTTTTATGGTGTCGGAGAACTTTCAGGACGTAAGTTAGAAACCCAGACAGACATTCTGGACGAACTAAAAAACCTGGGTCTTAAGATAAATCCACTCAACAAAATATGCCGCAGTATTACAGAGGCAATTGCCTGGTACAAAGAGATAGGTAATAAGCGGGATTCACTTGAATATGAAATTGATGGAGTAGTCATCAAGGTAAACAGCCTTGAACTTCAGGAACGACTCGGTTCAGTAGCAAGGAGTCCGAGATGGGCTGTGGCCTATAAGTTTGAACCGAGGCAGGCAACTACAAAGATACTAAGAATTGAGGCACAGGTAGGCCGTACAGGAATACTCACACCGGTGGCCATTATGGAACCTGTCAGGATTGGAGGGGTAACAGTAAGCAGGTCTACCCTGCACAATCAGGATGAAATTGACAGGAAGGATGTAAGAGCAGGCGACTGGGTGCTGATTCAGCGGGCCGGAGATGTAATCCCTGAAGTGGTAAAGGTTATAATCTCAAAACGTTGCGGAGATGCACAACCATATCATCTGCCGGAAAAATGCCCTGTATGCGGGTCAGAGGTTCTGAAGGAGGATGTTTATTACAGGTGCACAGGAATTAACTGTCCTGCACAGTTGATGGAGAGGATAAAACACTTTGCATCAAGGAGGGCCATGGACATTGAGGGACTGGGGGAGAAACTTACAGAGCAATTGGTAAATAAAGGGCTTGTAAAAAACATTTCAGATATATATTATCTTACAAAAGAACAGATATCCGGGCTTGAAAGGATGGCAGATAAATCAGCACAGAATTTAATTGATGCATTAGAATCAAGCAAGGAAAGAGAACTTCCGAGAATTGTTTTTGCCCTGGGCATAAGGCATGTTGGCGAACAAACAGGAAAGCTCCTTGCGTCTAAGTTTGGGAGCATTGAAAATATCATGAATGCTGATGAAGAAGAACTACAGACTATTGACAGTGTAGGACCAGAAATTGCACAGAGTGTAGTTAAGTTTTTTAAACAGGATGACAACAAAAATGAGATTGAAAGGTTAAAAAGTGCGGGGATAAAATTCCACGCAATAAAGATAACTAAGGAGGATAAATTAAAAGATAAGGTCTTTGTGTTTACAGGAGCTCTCAGAACTTTTTCAAGGGATGAGGCAAAGGAAAAGGTTGAAGTCCTTGGAGGTCATGTATCATCAGGTGTAAGTAAGAATACAGATTTTGTAGTAGCAGGAGAAGATACCGGTTCCAAAGCAGGTAAGGCCAGAGAACTTGGGGTTAAAATTATTACTGAAGAAGAATTTTTAATGATGCTGTGATTTCATTTTGTTCTTTCATTCACCTTAACAGAGGAGGACTCCACAATGCTTACAAAAGAAGACTTGACCCGATTACATAATCTAAAGGATGAAGGAAAATTGTACACCAGTGTGTATCTCAATGTTAACCCTGCGACTAACCCTAAGGGAGAATATTTTGTTACGTTCAGAAATCTTATTAAGCAGGAGTCTGAAAAACTAAGCAGTTCTGATCAAAAGCTCATATATGAGGATATAAAAAGAATTGAAACGTATTTAAAAACCGGTAAGACAGAATTTAAAAAGTCCATTGCCATCTTCAGTTCATCTCAGAATGACCTGTGGGAGGTGTACCACCTTGCAGTTCCATTAAAGAACCAGGTGGTAACTGACAGGACACCCTATTTAAAACCTCTTTCTGAAATTCTTGAACAATACCACAGCTATGCAGTAGCAATAGTAGACAGAGAACATGCAAGGATCTTCAGGATTCAGCTCGGAGAAATATCAGAATACGATGAACTATTTACACCGGATATTCCGCGTAAACATAAGAAAGGCGGTTGGCAGGGGCGGGATGAGAACCGTTTCAGAAGGCACATAGATGTGCATGTACATTTTCACCTTCTGGATGTAGTCAAACATTTGGAGGCTGTATTGCATGTAGGGGAAGTAAACCATATAATACTGGGAGGTACAGAAGAATCAGTTCCTTTATTTAATAAAATGCTGCCACAGACGATTATTGCAAAGATTGCGGGAACATTTACTACTGATATGCATACGTCCAATGATGAGATCCTCGCTAAGTCTATAAGTATTATAATGGACGCTGGAAAATGCTCTGAAGAAGGGCTTGTTGATGAACTTGTAACAAGGTCAAGTAAAGATGGTTCTGCGGCGGTTGGATTAGAAGATGTACTAACTCAGATGCAGGCTGGAAACGTCCACCACCTTATATACAATGAGGGATTCAGCGCTTCAGGGTTTAAATGTTCATCCTGTAATCTGCTTACCATTCAGAATCACAAAGAATGTCCTTACTGCGGGTCTGAATTTGAAAAGATAGATCATCTTATAGACTATACAATTCAGCGTGCCATTGACAAAGGGGCAAACATATCGCCGGTTATGGATAATGTGAAATTAAAAGAGGCAGGGAACATCGGGGCGTTGCTGAGATACTAATAAAGATAGTGAACAGTTTTAACAATCTTTTAATCTAAAGCGAGGTAAAATATTAAAAATGAGGCTATTACTTGTTGAAGATGAAAAGGACCTTTGCGCAATTATTAAGCAGGGGCTTGAAGAGGAGGGCTACATAGTTGAAATAGCCCATGACGGTGAGGAAGGACTCTACATGGCTGGAAACTTTCCTGTAGATGCCATTATCCTTGATATAATGCTTCCTTTTATGGACGGGCTTACAATACTCAGTACAATCAGAAAAAAGGGGATTACGACACCGGTACTGCTTCTTACAGCAAGGGATGCAATTGTTGACAAGATAGCGGGTCTTGATACCGGAGCTGATGATTACTTGACCAAGCCCTTTGCATTTACAGAACTGCTTGCACGGATAAGATCTCTGCTTCGCCGTAAGGGGACAGTCAAAGAGGCCGTAATTGTCATAGGAGACCTGGAAATTAATACCGCAAGCCATGAGGTTAAACGAGGAGAACAAGCCATTAATCTTTCTGCCAAGGAATATGCACTCCTTGAATATCTTGCCTATAATAAAAATAAGGTGGTCAGCCGGACTGACATTGTAGAACATATTTATCACGAAGAAACTGATATGGACTCTAATGTCGTTGATGTATATATAAATTACCTTCGTAATAAGATAGACAAGGACTGCCACACTAAACTCATCCAGACTATCCGCGGCGCCGGATATATGTTAAAAGGATAAAAACATAAAACCTTTGCCAATGTTTAAATCAATAAAACTAAAACTATTTGCATGGTTTCTGATTATTTTCTCGGTTATCTTGACAGGATTGGGGCTATTTCTGTATTTTGAGCTGAAAAGTTTCGTTATGTCTCAGTTGGACCTTCAGTTAAGTGCCTCCCTTCAAACAATCGCCGATGTCATGCTGATTGAAGAAACACATGGTCAATTGCAGATGGAACTTTGGGAACTGGCAAATGTTAAGGGGGGTGAATATTCTAAAAAACTCTCCGGTCATTACTACCAGATTTCATCATCAAGCGGAGAGATCCTTTCCCAATCCCCTTCCTTATCGTTGGCCGAGGCAAAACTTCCCATATTTAAAGACTCCGCAGCACCACGTTTTGCAGCAATTACAGGACCTAACAATAACGAGCTCCGGGTCATTTATCAGTCAATGAATTTCTCTCTTGGTACATTAACCTTAGCCATGGCCGAATCAATGGATAAGTCCTTTGAACTTCTGGAGAATTTCAGAGATATCATTATTTTTACTCTTCCTGTAGTCTTTATTGTTGCCGGTCTGGGAGGTCTTTTAATAGCAAGCAGGACATTAACACCTTTAAAAACATTTTCTTCCAAAATAGGACAAATTACAGAAGAGAATCTTAGTGACAGGGTTGATGAAAGGAACTTAGATACAGAACTCCAACCGCTTGCTATAAGTTTTAATAAGATGCTCGGGAGGATAGAAGAGGCATTTGCCCGTCAGCGTCAATTCCTGTCTGATGCCTCTCATGAGCTTAGAACGCCTACATCAATAATCAAAAGTTATTGCGATGTGACACTGAGCAGAGACAGGGCAGCAAAGGATTACAGGGATGCGTTAACTAAAGTTGGGGATTCAGTTAACAGAATGTGTGACCTCATAAACAGGATTCTGGTTATATCCAGACATGATACAAAAACTATGCAGATCAGGCCGGTGAGGGTTAACCTGACGCTCATTATAAAGGATGTAATTAAACTCCTGGAGACCACAGCTGCAAACAAAGAAACCACTATAAATTTTACTGATAAAAGTGTAATTGTGAGTTGTGACAGGGAGGCTATAACTGAGGTATTAACAAATCTTACAGAAAATGCTATCAAGTACAACAAACAGGGTGGGACAATTGATATTGCCATTGGCGAAGATGGGGATTGGGCTATAACAACTATCAAGGATACTGGTATAGGAATTCCCTCGGAAGAAATCCCAAAGATATTCGACAGATTTTACCGTATTGATACAAGCAGGGGGCAAACGACTGGAAGCGGTTTGGGACTCTCTATTGTTAAGGCCATTGTTGATGCACATAACGGTAAGATAGAAGTAGAAAGTGCGGTTGGAAAAGGAAGCACTTTCAGGGTCTATCTGCCTAAATGATAGCATTCTTGTCATTCCCACGAAAGTGGGAATCCAGTCTTTTCAATATGTTGCAAAATCTCTGGATTCCCGTTTTCACGGGAATGACGACTTTTGCAAGAACCTCCTAATTATTAAACACTCCCAAATACCTAAGTCAAGGGGTGGGGTTTACGTGAAACCACTACCCTGAAGGCCATCGGCAGGACTATCTTATTACCTGACTTATACCGGTTAACAGTTTCCTTTATCAGCGCGTCAACTTCCTCTCTCTGGCCTGCAGATAACTTTGCAAACAAAGGTTGAAGTGGCGCTGCCATGTCTTTAATATTAAGCAGGTACTCATCTGCTGACTCAAATTGTGATTCACCGGTTATCTCTTCATCTGCAACCTCAGCCAGGCCTGTCTCTTTCATAACATTCATAAGATCTCCGGGTTTGGATAGACGAAATACACCCGGGTGGCCGGGAAGTGGCGAAGGCACATCAATAAATCTTTTAAGCGCTTCCATTGCTATCCTCACAAAGGGATTTTTGTCTGCTGTAGACCATACTGCTGCTGCTACATATCCACCAGGCCTCAGCACCCTGGTAATCTCTTTCACAGTGGAGGGAATGTCAGGCAAAAACATGAGGCAGAACCTGCTGATAACCGCATCAAAGGAATCCTCTTCAAAGGGTAGAGTTGACACATCCTCTGCCATAAACCTTACATTTGAAAGTCCAAGTTCATCTGCCTTCCTTCTTGCAACCGCAAGCATACCTTCAGATAAATCAAGCCCCACAACTGACCCCTTGTCCCCTACAATACGGGAGATAAGGATTGAAGGATTACCGGTTCCACAGCCAAGATCAAGCACATCCTGTCCTGTCCGAAGCCGTAAGTCCCCTATCAATCTGTAACTGATAAATGACATATTATGGTCAAGGTGCTGATCCCATTTCTCCCACGCCGGCGCAACCCTGTTCCAGTCCTGTTTCTGTTTCTCGATGTACTGTTTTGGATCTACTGCTGACATTTAATTTCCCTCCTTATCATTCTCTTGCAAAAAACACATCACTCGGACTTACAGTTGTCACCAACGATGTATTCCTGTAGTCTGTCCATATAACATATGCCTTTCCATCTGACACTGCAATCGCAGGCTTTTCATGCCATGTTCCCAGATCATCGTTTACAATGCGGTTTGTTGTTGTAAAGGTTTTGCCATCTATGCTCCTGGTAAAATATATATCTTTTGTCCCGTTCCTCTCGTCATCCCAGACAATATATACATAATTATTATCAGATGCAATGGAGGGATATGCCGGACCGCCAAAGAATCCCACATTTTTGCTAGCAGGGATAGAAAGGGTTTGGGTAACAGTATAATTAGTTACATCAACAACTGCAATGTCAACGTCATAAGATGATGTAATCTCTTTTTCAAAGCCAGGAGAAGTTATTTCTGCCCTCTGCCATACAACATATGCCTTCTTTCCATCAGGAGCTACAGAGAGAGATGGAAACCTTGCCTGGTCAAAAGAGCCTGGAAGAGAATCAACCTGAATGGTTTGTCCAACTGTTGTGTCTGCTATCTTTATCTTGCTGACCATTATGTGAGTGGGTGAAGATGTAGAGGGAAATCCAGTAAGGTCTTCCCATACAACGTAAGCTATACCGGAAGTATCCACGACTATTGATGGACGTCTTCCACTATATGTAACTACAGCCGGTGTTGAAAATGTCTGCCCCTGATCCGTACTTTTGGAAAAATTTATATCAGGATAGAGGTCACTGGATGAACTCCGGTGTTCCCATACAACACAAATGTCTCCTGAGTCACTTAAAGCAATGGATGGAGACGACTCCCTGTCAATAGAACCGAAAAAAGCAGTATTAACATTTAGTATTGGACCGAAAGCAGCGCCGTTATAGAAGCTCATTAATATATTGGTATCACTGTCCCTGTAATCCTCCCACACAACAAATGCCTTGCCACTGTTATCTACAGCGATTGAAGGGGAAATCTGTTTGCCGGACGGAGATTCATTTACCTTTACCGGCTCTGAAAAAGTTGCGCCATTATCAGCGCTTTTTGAAAACCATATCTGTGAAACACCAGGAGAATTGTCAGCCCATACCATATAAATATTAACATCGCCGCTTCCATCTTTTTTAAATACAGCTATGCTCTTCTGTCCTGGTGAATATGTAGCAGACCTTCCTGCACCTTCTGCATAATTTTTGGAAATTCGTTTGTTGGCATTAAAAGTCGTAAGAAAAGCGGTTGCAGTCCCTTTAGAGCCTGAAGAATCTATTGCGCTTATAATTACCTTTTCAGGAGAAGTAGCAGGATCTGAAGGCGCTTTATAAAGACCGGAAGAATCAATACCCCCCAATAGTTTTTCAGAGTCTCCTTTTACACCCCATGTTACAGATGTCCCTGCAGGAGTAACAGAAAATTGCAAGCTGGCATTTAAAGTCATTACAGTTGATTCAGGAGATACGGTAATTAACCCCTTAGCGCCTTCTTTCCCTGTACAACCGGCGATAATAATGGATAGCGCAACTATTACAAGTACATTATATAAACACAGAGGCACAGAGGCACAGAGGTTATAATACAAATAACCCCTTTTTACTTTTTTATCAAAGGAAATAGCGTTCTCTGTGTCTCTGTGTCTCTGTGTTTTATTTTGCATTTAAATAGTGTCAGTTTCTTGCTTGAACTTTTCTATCGCAAACAGTGTCTCCTGTTTCGCCTCATAAAACCCCATATGCCCTACCCCACTTAAAATTAAAACCTCTGAGTGTTTTGGTCTTAGTATCTGATCAGGCATTTTATCAACAGGAATCATCAGGTCATCTTTCCCAATGATAAAAAGGACAGGACAATCAACACTATCAAGAACGTGCCGGCGGTCTTTTCTATCCCGCATTCCGGCAAGCGCTGCTATCAACCCCTCTTTTGATATATTCTTTGCTATTTTCAGGACTTTATTAACCTCTTCCTTCATCTTCTCCAAATTTGAAGAAGCAACCATCTTAGGAATCATCCCTTCGAGGAAGGCATTCTTATCTTTATTTACAACCTCGATGGCCCTGTTACGGTCAAGCTTCTTATCATCCGTATCTGCCGCAGCAGAAGAGTGAAACAGGCAGAGTCCCTTTACCTTTTCAGGAAATAACTCAGCTAAGGCAAGCGCAGTATAACCTCCCATAGAATGGCCGACTATAGTACACCTTTCTACGTTGCATGCCTTTAATACCTCATTAATACACTCCGCCTGCATCTCCATGGTATTCACATAATCATCAACATTGGCAATTTGAAGCGGGTCACCAGTTTTTCCATTGCCTAACAGGTCAGGGGTAATTACACGGTATTTGTGTGAAAGTTCAATAATAAATTGATCCCATATCTCCATTGACTCACAAAATCCATGTATAAGAACAAGAGGTTCCCCCTTACCTGAATCACGGTAACTTACAGTGAAATCCTTATAACGGGTTTCTTTGAGCATATAATACTTTTCTCCTTCCAAAAGATAACCACAGGGTACACAGAGTAAAATAAAATATTAAAAGTAAAATTAAATTCTACTTTAACGATGTTGAGAAATTATATCACATATGTAATACAATTAAAGGACTTTTTTAAGGAGGGCACTGAGGTAATAATAGCTGAAAGCGAACAGGCCATAAATATATCAAGCATAATTCATGGCTACAAATCAAAAGGAATCTAAGGAGAACTAATGAAGATGTATTGCAAACTCTCCCACTTCAGGCATTACAATACGGGCATAATCCCTGTAAGACATCTTAACGGTCTCGTAATGATTTCCTGCATTAAAGAAGATATTTTCATCTTCAGCAAGTGATTCATCCACAAACGTATCCATGTTGTACAAGTTACCCATCGGCGGTTCAGCCCCTGCCTCACAATCAGGAAACAGCAACCTGAATTCCTCCTCGGATGCCAGCCTCAAATCTTTTTCACCTACAACCTCTTTGAGCCTTCTGAGATCCACCCTCCAGCTTGCTGGTAATACAGCCATGATAAACCTGCCATTAGCCTTCACCATAACAACTTTAGCAAGCTCTTTACCCGGAATGTGCAGGGAAGCTGCAATCTCCTGTGCAGTAAAAGCCTCCGGATGCTGAAACATTTTATAAGATACCTTATTAGTTTTTAAGACATTCTCTAATCTCTCAAGCATTGCCATCTTACTCACCCCCTTCCTGTAACATCCGTATACAAAGTTAACGCTCGCAAATAGCAAAGTCAAGGAAGTATCAATTCCATTAAAATTATATGAAATTGATACATGGCTCTCAATCACGCAACTCTTTAGCGCCGGCACGATTTAGCTAACAATGATATATAGCGCCGTCCCAATTATTCAATATGCAATATTAAAGTGATAATTTAATATGGGATGTTCCGATGAAAGATAAAATGGAGACTATGATATTTACACAAGTTTCGATAAAAATGAAGATTTGTATTGACATGCAGAATTTAACGCTTTAAGATGAACAATAGTTCACATGAACAAACGTTCAGCTACAGAGTCAAAGAGCAAGATCATAAATGCTGCCATTAAGGTTTTTTCAGAAAATGGCTATAAGGGCACAAGCATGAGGATGATTGCCAGTACCGCCTCCATCAGCGTTGGAGGACTTTACCTCTATTTTGCCAACAAAGAAGACCTCTACCTTACCCTTATAAAAGAAGCATATGATGAATTAACCAGGAAGGTGACCAATGCCCGCAATGAGGCCGGCAGCTCCTCAGAAGCATTAAGTCTATTTATATCACACTACATTAATACTGCCAGGAAAAACAGGGAGCTTATACTCATTCAGGGAAGGGAGCATAAATTTGCCTTTGGGATGGATATAAAGAGGAAATTTTTCAGGGATCAGAAGAATATTATTGAAGGTATTATTCAACAAGGAATAACATCAGGTGAATTCAGTGGATGCAATGTAAAAGAGACTTCAAAAATTATCTTCTGTGTACTAAGGGGGTTCATCCTTTCACTTATCGTAGAACCGGATGCACTTTTTTCTCCTGAGGAGTGCAGTAACCTCATACTCAATGGGTTGTTGAAGGGGAAACAAAAATGACATTTATTTCAATATTATTATTTGCCTTATTATCCATAGTATTGCCCTCCTGTTCAGGTGGAAAATCAGAGAAGCCGGTAGTGAAACAGTCCGTACCTGTAACAGCGGCTACTGTAATTCAAAAGAATGTTCCTTTACAAATTAATGCCATAGGAAATGTTGAAGCCTACTCTACTGTAGGAATCAAGGCTCAGGTGGGAGGGGAACTTTCACAGGTCTCTTTCAAAGAGGGACAGGACGTTAACAAGGGGGCTCTCCTTTTCACTATAGATAAACGTCCTTATGAAACCGCTCTGCATCAGGCAGAGGCTAGTCTTGCACGGGACACTGTACAAATGAATAATGCCGGCAACGAGGTACGCCGTTATGCAGAACTTGTTAAAAAGGGTTATGTATCCCAGGAACAGAATGACCAGGTTCGTACTAACGCCGCTGCCCTTATGGCTACTGTTAACGCTGACAAGGCGCTGGTAGAAAACGTTCGCTTGCAATTAGAGTACTGCTCAATACA
>JAHFER010000188.1 GCA_023248365.1 Nitrospirota bacterium | reverse complement strand
GAATATAACAAAGGCAGCATAGGGTACTATGACGCCGAACAGGAAATAAAGTTTTGCCGCCTGAACTCCTACAACTCCCAGGAGGACAAGTGCTATAACTACTTACAAAGCGAATGCGGCTCCCATTATCTGCCCTCTTGTAAGTAAGACTAAATCTGCTCCGGCGCCTCTGTTATCAGTTTGGCCTTTTGCAGCAGTTTAAATGTCATGTTCTTAACCTCTTTTGCCCTTAACTCATAAAGCGTTTCCCTGCATTTCATGAATATATCGAATGAGACAAGAGAAAGGCTGTCTAACCTGTCTTCGAGAATTGACAACTCTGCTTGCAGCCCGTATGCATCAATTTCATCCTTTAATTCCCCCCTGATCACTTTTTTAAGGCTGAAGATAAAGGATAATGCCTGAGAAGCGGTAAAATCCTGTATTGCCCTGACCCTGATGATGTTGTCAAGAAATTGTAACGCCTCTTTATCATCTGCGCCGCCGAGCAGGTTATTAAAGATGCCCTCAATGCCGCTCCGGATAACATGCCCCGGAGGATTTGAAAATGGGTCTTTGTCTGTTTTTAAAAAAGCAGCGGTTTCCGAAGGATAGGTATGCAGGATTTCATCGAGCCATTTTTTCAGAATGTCCGGTCTTTTTGCGGACAGGAGGCTTATGAGGTCTGTTTTCACAATAGACATTCCCGGCGATCTAAAATAATATTGCTGTAATCATTTTCGGGTTTGATTCTGTCATTGCGGCTTGTCCGCAATCCTTCATGGAAAGAAAGATTCCCGACAAGCGGGAATGACAGTCATGTTGCCTTACTTATGGCCGTCTTAGTAATTTCTGGCAGCCAGCCTACACGCAGCCCGTAGGCTTTGGGAGCCCTGCTATTTTACATGCCTGCTTTGCGGGTCCTCCAGGATAGAGCTCATAAAGGTACTTTGTGGTTCCCTTATCAGGCCCCATCACCTTTGCGATCTCCTTAACCAGTATCTTGATCATTGGAGCGATCTGGTATTTCTGGTAATAGTCCCTTAGAAAATTAATAACCTCCCAATGGGCGTCGGTCATCTCTATCTCCTCTAATTTTGCAATGTGACCGCCAAATTCTTTGTTCCATTCATCAAGGTTTAAGAGGTAACCATCCTCATCCACCTCATACTGTTTTCCCTGAAATTCAAGTGTCGGCATCTCAAAAGTCCTCCTTTTAAAGCTCGGATGTTCCTTATATTTTTAGGGGAAATTCCCTATCCGGTTAATTCAAAGACTATTACCATAAATCTACCAGACCATAAACATTAATACAATACCGCAAACGAGGTCAAATTAAAATAATTTATTTATAAATTTGCTTCATTTATCTTTTTTCAACATCTTCACAAACACTATCTTGCCGGAGTAGTCTCTTCTGATGTCCTTGACCTTCCATGACCTGTTGGTCTTCAGATCATAATTAAAAACAGCCTCTCTGTAATTTTCATCAGGACTAAGGGAACTGAACACATTCCAGTCATCTCCGCATACATATGAGAGCGCATCAAGATATGCCTCGCCAACATTGTGCCCTGTCGGGTCACAGGCATAGACAGTTCCGCAATCGCATCTGCCACCAATGAACTCACTCCCCTCTGTCTTGATAGACTCAGGCGCTTTAATCAACTGGTTACAGAAGGGGCAGCGAGACCCCTCGTCTTTATTTTCCCTCAGCCTTAAGATCAAAATAAAGCCATATTTTGAAGTTAAAAAAATTATAACTTTATGATATTACATAAGTCAAACATCCGATACGCGTTAGCGCATCTCTTTTTTGGCCTGTTCAGCCATCTCCACGGCTGCAACTTCCCTTAGTTCATGGGATTCATAGAATTTGAACCTGCGGGTATTATTGGTCATTTCTGCGATTCTTTTTTCAATATCTTTTATGCCAAGTTTTGATGCAGCTCATAAAGCAATCCCTATCTGCTTTTAATAAGGCATCCTCTATCTCTTTTTTCAGGGAACCACTATTGTCTCTTAAATCCCGCAGCGCTTCTTAACATCCCTTCAATCCATTCCTTTGCACCATAGGCATGGAGGTGGGTATAAGTGGCAATGGTGTTTTTATGGCATATGCCATCCATCCCTTCATATATTCCGACTCCTCTCTTCATCTTGAAGGCATAATAAAAGTTATTCAGGTCTTTAAATGCATTAACTGGCTTTGAATAGTGGAATTCATGGCCTCTCAGGATTGTTCCTTCAGCGTAAAAGGGGTTTTTTCTTATTACTTCTACAATAGAGTATCCATGTGCCTGGGGTTTTTTCTCAAGTGAGAATACTAACGGGAAGATGCCTGCCATCGGATACATCTTATTTTCCAGCAAAAGGCCTTCTCCAAGATACATGAGGCCGCCGCACTCGGCATAAACAGGAAGACCTCCTGTTATAGCCTTTTTGAGAGAGATGAGAAACCCTATGTTCTCTGCCAAAGCTATTGCATGGGTCTCGGGAAATCCGCCCCCAATGTAAAGCGCATCCATATCAGGCAATTCTTTCTCTCTGAGCGCGCTTATCTCGATTATTTTTGCGCCATGGCTCAGGAGTTCGTCAAGATTTTCAGGGTAATAGAACTGGAAGGCAGAGTCCTTTATGATACCGATCTTTAGTGCGGAAGGCGGAGTGCGGAGTGCGGAATCTTTTTCTTTTGACTTATCACTCGTTACTTTTAACTCGTTACTTATTACTGATGTTAATGATTCTGCTTCCCTTGCTATTCTTACTATTCTGTCTATATCAAGATATTTTTTTGCTATCTCCCCAACGAATAGGAGGGCATTTTCTGTTGCAGGGTGTTCCTGGTATGGTGTTAGCCCCATGTGCCTTTCCGGGAACTCTTCTGACTCCAGCCTCGGGATTGTACCGAGCACCGGCAAGGAACAATATCTTCCGATGGATTGACGTATGACTGATTCATGCCTTTTTCCTGATACCTGATTAAGAACAATCCCCTTTATCTGCACATCCTTATCCATATTCATGCAGCCAAGCACTATTGCAGCAGCTGTCTTTGTCATCTTTGTGCAATCGACAATAAGGATTACAGGTGCCTTAAGGAGCTTTGCAAGCTCTGCAGTGCTGTATGATCCCTCTGCATCCATCCCGTCGTATAACCCTCTGTTACCCTCTATAATTGCAACGTCTCCGGTGAAGTGAGATATAAATGAATCGAGTATCTTTTCTCCGGTGATGAGGAAGGGATCAAGGTTGTAACATGGATTCTTGGCTGCCGCTGACATCCAGCCGGCATCTATATAATCAGGCCCTTTTTTAAAGGGGGTTACTTTTAGTCCTTTTTGCGAGAGCGCTGTTATCAATCCGAGTGAGAGGGTTGTCTTTCCGCTTCCGCCCCTTATGCCGGCAATAACTATTCGGGGATAATTATTCATTTTTTATTATAACCTATAGAACGGATTGATAGTACGGAAGGATGTCTGATTCTTTAGTGTTCAAACAAAAGGCAGCCCGTTTAAAAAGCTGTCTTTTGTTTATATATGCAAACTCTTACTCTTTGGGAGGGATCTCTACAAAGCTGCCGCCGAAGTAAGTGTAAATTAGCTTGCCTTCGTCTATCAGGTCTCTTAACGCGTCCTTAACCTCATCCCTTGATATACCTGCTTCTGCTGATATGGTCTTCTGGATATCAGAAGATTTAAGTTTTTTCTTGCCCAGCGATTTTTCTACCAATGCATATATCTTCTCTTTGATATCTTCTTTCTCCATCCTTTCCCCTCGCTTTTAGATTTAAAATATGGGAGGGCTAACCTCCGGCTGCCCTATTCTACCATTTAAATGTTGCTGCTGTCCTGAAGGTCTCCCTTGCAATGGTGAAGTCATCAATGTGCTGGAAGGTGAATGGCAATCCTGTAATCTTGAAGAACTTTTCCCAGCCTATCCTCTCGATCCATTCTCCAACCCTTTCATGCTTCTGGGCGCCTTTTTCATAGGCATTGAAGATCTTCCTCACTGCATCCACTACTTCGGGCCATCTCGGTGGGTTGTTCTTTATGAATGGCACAACAAGTTTTGAGAACTTTGGGTTAGACCTCAGGTTTCCCACTTTACCGCCCGCAACTATTGCGATGCCATCATACTCAGGGTCATGTATTTCCAAAGGAGGGCACACAGTAAAGCAGTTTCCGCAATACATGCACTTGTCCGGGTTGATCTTGACGCTCTTTTTTGAAGGCTCAGGGCTTATTGCGCCTGTTGGGCAGGAAGCAATGGTTGAAGGCACCTCGCACATATTGGGAACCTTTGTATGGTCAATCTTTGGTGGTTTTCGGTGAACAGCAACAAGAGCGATATCCGAGCAGTGTACCGCACCGCACATATTGGTACAGC